>JACQJK010000039.1 GCA_016205055.1 Candidatus Doudnabacteria bacterium | reverse complement strand
CTCCCGCAAGGGGAGAGAGGGGGGGGGGGATGTTATGGCAAATAAAAAAACCGAGCTTTACCTCGCTAAGTCAGTATGAGTTCAAGGATTTAGCGCCCCCCCCCTCTGGCTTCTTAGCGCTATGGTAGCTCTAAGTGGGGCGGTGCTCCTTGAATTCGGGCAGCCAGCCAAGGGTTTGGCATGCGCGAGTTAGTCTTTCGACCAGCCTGGTTCGGATATAGTCGGGACTGCTTGGGTACATCACCTCACTCAACGAGTAACCTGGGCGTTCGGGTAGAACGCGCTTTGGGTGATTGGGGCGGACGTGGATCGCGACTGCCCCCATGTAGATGTTAGGCCAGACCCTGACCTGACCGGCAGGATCGCCCGGATTGAGCAAGGCCCAGTCGGGAAATGCCGATCGGCACAGGACTGGGGAATCCAAGCTCCCGACAGTGAAAGCGTGTTGGGCGGCGAATGCTTTCACGACATCTTCTACTACGTCAACATGAGAAATGCTGCTCCGGTGAATAGTTGCCATGAGCCCCTCCTTCAAGTCAACCATAATAGCAGAAAAGCCACGTTAAGTAAAATCGCCCGTTTCAGGCGGTTTTTGTCGGGGGGAAAGTTTTTTCAACTTGCCCGCTCCACGTATTGGCCGGTTTCGGTGTTGATTCGAATTGTGTCGCCTTCTTTTATGAACAAGGGAACATTGACGATCAGTCCGGTTTCCAAGGTTGCCGGCTTGGTGCCACCCGAAGACGTGTCACCGCGCACACCCGGGGGAGTATCTTTGACTTTGAGAGAAACTTTCACCGGCAGTTCGATACTGATGGGCTTGTCTTGAAAAATTTTTAGGGTGACGTTTTCTCCCTCTTTAAGATACCCGACTTTGTCTGCGGAAAGTTCCTCGGGCAAGTCGATCGTTTCAAAAGTTTCGCTGTTCATAAAGTGCGCGCCCTGTTCGTCGGCGTAGAGGTACTGCGCGGTTTGTTTGTTGACCTCCGCTTCCCGAATTGTTTCTCCGGCCTTAAACGAATACTCTACGACCCGGTTGGTAACCAGGTTGCGCATCTTGGTTTGCATGACCGGCTTTCTTTGCTGCATGCGCACGAACTGCGACCACATGATTTCGTGCGGTTGGTCGTTGTAAAGCACTAAAATTCCTTTCTTAAGATCAGTAAGGTTCATTATGGAGCGACGAACGGCATCAAGGCCATGTGGCGGGCGCGTTTCAGGGCTTGCGCCACCCGGTGCTGGTGCGAAGCGCACGTGCCGGTTCGTGTCCGAGACAGAATTTTGGCGTGCGGCGACATAAACCGGCGCAGCAGAAGCGTGTTTTTATAGTCCACGGTGGAAACCTTGTTTTGACAAAAATAGCACTGTTTAGGCAGGTTGTTATTTTGTTGGTTCATTATTGAGCGCATTTTCAAAAACTTAAAAAGGTATGTCCTCCACCGAGATTTCTTCGCTTGTACTGGGATTTTTCGTTTCCGCATCCCGAGGCGCAGCAGTGACGACTTCCGGCGTTTCTTGTTCCGGCGTTTCTTGAGCGGGCCTGGCAGCCGCGCCCCCACCCGCGCCGGCGCTGTCCAGCATAATCAGGTTGTCGGCGATAATTTCCGTGCGTTGTCTTTTGGCGCCGTCGTTCCCCTCCCACGATCTTGTTTGCAAGCGCCCTTCAATCAGCACGCGGCGTCCTTTTTTCAGGTACTGGGTCGCGATTTCTGCCAGTCGGCGCCAGACCACGACATTGTGGTATTCGACTTGCTCGTTTTTCTGCCCCTCTTGGTTTTTGTAAAAAAAATTCGTGGCCACGGACACTGAAGCGACGTTTATCCCGGAAGGCGTAACGCGCGCTTCGGGATCGCGCGTCAAGCGCCCGACGATAATGACTTTGTTGACATCCATAGGTTCAAAAATTTACTTGTAAATTTTTGAACAGTGTTCAGTTGCTAGTTGTCAGTGACTAGTTACTGCTCACTGCCCACTTGCCGTTATTATTTTGTAATATCTTCTTCCAGCGCTTTTTCAATCTGTTCGTCCAGGTTAATCTCGATTTTTGCGCCCGGGACAATCGGCTCTTTCTTGACTGCTTTCATTTCAGGCATAGGTGGTCGCGGTCGGCGCAGGATTTTTTGCTCTTCTAAATCCTTGGCTTGGCGAATCAAATGCTCCTCGAGGTTAATAATCAGGTAGCGGATAATTCCTTGGGTGACCCTGACTTTGTGGTCAAAATCGTGAAGTTTTTCCGGAGAAAGTAAAAAATTGATCAAGACGTAAAGCGCGTTTTTGGTTTTTTTAATCGGGTAGGCCAGTTTCTTTTTTCCCAGATTCTCCACTTTCAAAATCTTGCCGCCGCTTTCCGTGACAAAATCGGTGAAGGATTTTGTCAAAGCCGGTTCCTCGGAATCCGGAACCGATGACGATAAAATATACATTAATTCATATTGTGGCACGGGAGATGTTCTCCTTTTCGTCCGTCTCGGCGGACAAATATGAACATTAATCACTGGAGCAAGTCTAGCAAAGCATGGTGTGCGGGTCAACTTGACAAAAGCAAAGTTCTATCATAGAATCTTGGCCGGAGGATACCGCTATGCGTGCTAGATAGGAATCGCAAGGTAGGTGTCCGCTCCCGCCAGGGAGCGTGACAAGACGAATCTGAACTGGAACACATCAATCCCCGTCGCCCCTACGGGGGTCCGATCAGCCGTAGCTCGGAGTGGCGAGGAAAGCGTTTTGTTGCCGTCAAGCGCGGCGACAAATGGATACAACTCAAGCCCGCCGAATAGAATTCATAGATCCTGCTTAACACCCAAGTAGGATTTTTCTGTACATTAAACCCTGATAGTGGCCCGCCCTAGGCGGACACTACAGGGCATGCTTAAACACCACCACGTCGCCATCCTGCATGACATACTCTTTCCCTTCGGTACGCACCCATCCTAAGTTGCGTGCTTTCACCCAGCCGCCGGTTTCCATAAGTTTTTGCCAGTTGATCACTTCGGCTTTGATAAAACCTTTTTCAAAGTCACTATGGATGACGCCGGCGGCCTGTGGCGCCTTGGTCCCGGCATGGCAGGTCCAGGCTCTGGTTTCCTTTGGCCCGGCCGTGAAAAAAGTTATGAGATTGAGAAGCTTATAAGACGCTTTGATGAGTTTGTCGAGTCCGCTTTCTGTCAAGCCCAATTCTTTTAAGTAATCGGCGCGCTCCCCTTCCGGCAGTTGCACGATTTCGGATTCGAGTTGGCAGTCAAGGGACAATAACTCCCCCTCTCCCCCTCTTAAATTAAGAGGGGGGTGGGGGGCGTTATGCTTGATGTTCCCCACGTACAAAATCGGTTTTCTGGTCAAAAGCGGAAATTCGTGAAGATATTTGATTTCCTCTTCTGTGAATTTTACAATACTCGCCATTTTGTCAGTGGAGAGAGCGTCAAAATATTTTTGCGCGATTTGCAGCCTTTGAACTTCTTCTTTGATCCCTCCTCTGGCGGCGGATTTTAAACCCTCCAGCTTTTTCTCTACAAGCTGAAGATCAGCCAGGGTCAACTCGGTCTCAATGGTTTCTATATCCCGCTTGGGGTCAACTTTGCCGTCAACGTGAATAACGTTTTCATCCTCAAAAACGCGGACCACTTCGGCGATGGCGTCCACCTCCCTGATGTGGGATAAAAATTGATTGCCAAGCCCCGCGCCCTCATGAGCGCCTTTGACGAGTCCCGCTATATCAACAAATTCAATCGCCGTCGGTATTATTTCTTTTGAATTTTCAAGCTTGGCCAATTTCAAAAGCCGCTCGTCAGGCACTGGCACCACGCCGACATTCGGCTCGATCGTGGCAAACGGATAATTGGCCGCCAGCGCCTGCAGTTTGGTTAAAGCATTAAATAATGTTGACTTACCTACATTCGGCAAACCAACTATGCCAATCGAAACACTCATAGAGGTCATCTAAAAACTCGCTTTTAAGGCGAAATTTCAGATTTGCGAGCGAAAATGCTGAAGCGGAATGAAGACGTAATCGCAGTATTACGGCG
>JACQJK010000044.1 GCA_016205055.1 Candidatus Doudnabacteria bacterium | reverse complement strand
GCCTAAGGCGGACACCTCATCCCTGCGGCGGGATTTTCGCTCGTCCGCCACAGGCGGATCGCCTAAAAATTGTTTTTAAAATAGGTTCTTAAAAAGACCGCTCGCAATCCGCCTTCCCTAGGGGCGGACGGCTAATTTTCCCAAATTCCGGCTGCAAAGGACTCATCGGAGTTCGGCGTCCGCCTTAGGCGGACGCCTGCATCCTCTTCGTCCTTTTCGCTCGAAATTTGTAAAAATTATCTCAAAAGCTTATTCTGCAAGAGGTCTTATGGCAGAAGAAAAAAAAGAAAAAGAAGGTTTAATAGGAAAAATCGAAGTTGACCGCAACCTATGCATCGGCGCGGCTTCCTGCGTGGCCGTGGCCCCGGGCGTGTTTGAACTGGATAACGAAAACAAAGCGGTGGTAAAAGATCCCAAGGGGGCTGATGAAGACACCATTATGCTAGCCGCCAAATCCTGCCCCGTGCTGGCCATAAAAATTTTCGGTAAAGACGGCAAACAAATTTTTCCGGAATAGAAATTAAACCCGAAACTCGATCCGCCTTGGCGGACGAATTTCTGAAAGGAATTTATTATGAATAAAAATATACCCGCCAAAGGCGGGTCCGCCTCTGGCGGAAAGCACATTCTTCCTCCTCTTCCCTACGCCTACGACGCTTTAGAGCCCTACATCGACGCGCGCACTATGGAGCTGCACCATACCAAACATCATCAAACATACGTTGACAAACTCAACGGAGTTTTGGAAAAATATCCCAAGCTTGCGGACATGCCGCTTGAGGAAATCATGCGCAAACTTGACTCTCTGCCAATCGAAACCGCCGATCGCGCGGCGATAAAAAACCACGGCGGCGGGCACCTAAACCATTCTTTATTCTGGCAGATCATGGGGCCTGCCTCGCCGAGTCAAGGCGGACCAAAAAAAGCAACCGATGAAAAGCTGATCGAAGAAAT
Source organism: Candidatus Doudnabacteria bacterium (assembly GCA_016205055.1). Lineage (GTDB taxonomy): Bacteria > Patescibacteriota > Doudnabacteria > UBA920 > 2-01-FULL-50-11 > JACQJK01. The sequence goes on along the minus strand of JACQJK010000044.1, from coordinate 1,773 downwards.
CACCAAAACCTGTGGTTCTCTTGAAGAATTCAAGAAAAAATTCTCCGAAACCGCGGCCGCGCGCTTTGGCAGCGGCTGGGCGTGGCTTGCCAGAAAAGCCAATGGCCAGCTGGAAATTTACTCGACCCAAAATCAAGATTCGCCCTATTTAACCAATGACACCCCGATCATCGGCCTGGATGTCTGGGAGCACGCTTATTATCTGAAATATCAAAATAAACGCCCCGACTACATCGAGGCATGGTGGAACGTGCTGAAGCTCCTTCCTTAAAACCCTCCTCCCCAGGCGTGGGGAGGAGATGCCCGCCCGCCTTGAGTGGCCTCAAGGCCAGTCGGGCGGGGAGGAGAGGTCGAAATTGACAAGACCTGCTAACCTGTCTAGCATGAAGGTATGGCAGAACTCGATCAAAAAATTCTTGAAAAAATCCTAGACGATCGTTTTGAAAAGCAAGCAATAATGATCAAAGCTGGCTTTGATTATACCGCAACAAAGGAAGATCTGAAAGGAGTCGAGGGCCGATTAACAGGAGTTGAGAGCTCATTGGAAAAAATTGACGAACGGCTGCAAACAGTTGAGGCCAAACTCGACCGAGCGCTCTACACCGAATACATCCACTTGGAGGCCAGGGTCAAAAGACTTGAAGAAAAAGCCGGAATTAAGAAATAGCAACAATCGCCGACAAAACCGGCGTGGAAATTGACTTGGCGGAACTGGAAAAATTTTAAAAAAATCAAAAATAGAATTCCAAAGCCGGCGATGAGCCGGCTTCCGATTTCTTTGTCATGCCGGACTTGCTTGCCCCGTAGCGTGCCGATTCATCGGCTCTGCTACTGGGGATCCGGCATCCAAAAACTCCTTTTATTTCGGCTCTTCAGGAGACTCCAGATGCTCTTTAAGCAATTTGTTCAAATGGTCCGTGGCATGCCACAGCTCTTGCCAGGCTACATCATTTTTACCGTACACTTCTTTTCGTAAAGCAGTAATGATGTCAATGGCCTGAACAATATCGCGGGTCTCTTCTGTGCCTTCGCCCGCCTCCCGCCGCGGCTTTTTTAATTCATCCATCCGGCTTTGAAAAGATTCTGATTCTGGACCTGCCATAAACTTTTTTCCTTTCTATTACTTTTTCTAACCAAATACTACCCCCGAATAGTTTTGTCAAATTTCTCGTCCACAATTAAAAACCGTCCGCCTTAGGCGGACGGTTTTTTGAATCTAACCATACAATTGGCTATGCGTGCCAATATCAATTAAATGAACGGTTTGGGCGTCTAGCTGGGAGAAAATCACTCTCACGTCTCCATTGACATTAAAACTCCTGCAATCATCATAGTTGCCGACAAGCTGGTGATTATGCAGGAGCGGGTGGTATGGATCAGATTCAAAAAGCTTCCGACGCCTGCCAAATTGCTTTTTTACAGATTGCGGAAGCTGATTAAATCTTTTCTTGAATTTTCTACTGACTAAATACCGCACTTAAGCTACCAGAAATTCATCTAGTTCCTTACCGCTAAAAGGACCAAAGGCCTTGCCTTTTGTAAGATCCTTTTTGGCTTGAGCGATCGTGGCAGCCAAGTACGAGGTGATGGTGTGCGATTTTTCTACATGAAAAATTTCGGTTTGCACAAAAGTCTTCAGGCTGGCTTTGACAATAGTGCTTAAGTCCAGGCCTAGCTCTTTGGCCAATGCTTGGGCCCTTTGCTTAGTTGCTCTGTCAATTGTGACGTGCAGTGTGGTATTCATGTAGATTTATTGAGTTTTGCTTCTTATAT
>JACQJK010000037.1 GCA_016205055.1 Candidatus Doudnabacteria bacterium | reverse complement strand
TTTTCTCCCCCTTGGTAAGGGGGAGATTGAGAGGGGGTGGATCCCCGGGTCAAGCCCGAGGATGACAATTTAATATCGTAATTTTTGAATTTCGGTCATTGGGATTTGTTTAGTCATTAGGTCAATTAGGAATTAGAAATTTGCGAATTTCTTAAATTCCCCAATTATTCTTTTGAGCTTCTCTTCCACCTCTCCTTCCAGCTCTTTCTTGACTCTAATCTGATTTAGAAGATCGCGGGCGTTGTTTTTCAAATATTGATGAAACTTCTCTTCCCATTCCTTGGCCTTTTCCACCGGAACTTGATCCAAATACCCGTTGACTGCTGCGTAAAGCACGGCCACTTGATGCTCCACCGCCATCGGCTGATACTGCTTTTGCTTTAAAACTTCCACAATTCTTTTGCCCAGCTCCAAGCGCTTTTTTGTCGTTTCGTCAAGATCAGAAGCAAATTGGGCAAAGGCGGCTAATTCCCGAAATTGTGCCAGATCCAAACGCAGTTTTCCCGCGACCTTTTTCATGGCGGGGATTTGCGCTCGGCTTCCCACCCGGGAAACCGAAAGCCCGACGTTGAGCGCCGGTCTGATGCCCTGGTAAAAAAGCTCGCTTTCCAAAAAGATTTGCCCGTCGGTTATGGAAATCACGTTGGTTGGTATGTAAGCGGAAATATCGCCTGCTTGCGTTTCGATAATGGGGAGCGCCGTCAAACTGCCCCCGCCATAATTTTTGTTGAGCTTGGCCGCGCGTTCCAAAAGCCGAGAATGCAGATAAAACACGTCGCCCGGGTATGCTTCCCGTCCTGGCGGGCGCTTTAAAAGCAGCGAGATCTCGCGATAAGCCACGGCGTGCTTGGACAAATCATCGTAAACTAGCAAGACGTCCTGGCCCTGATCCATAAAATATTCCCCAATCGCGCAACCAGCGTATGGCGCGATATAAGACATTGAAGCGGGCTCGGACGAGCCGGCAAATACCACCGTAGTGTAATCCATGGCTCCGGCTTCCTCGAAAATTTTTACGATTTTGGCGACTTTCGATTCCTTCTGGCCGATCGCGACGTAAACGCATTTCATTTTCTGGCCTTTTTGGTTGAGAATCGTATCAATCGCAATTGCGGTCTTGCCGGTTTGACGGTCGCCAATAATCAACTCCCGTTGCCCCCGCCCAATCGGAATCATGCTATCAATGGCTTTGATCCCCGTTTGCATCGGCGTATCTACCGATTTACGGGTGATCACGCGCGAAGCGATCTTTTCCACCGGGTAAAACTTCGACTGCTTGATTGCGCCGCGGCCGTCAATCGGTTCCCCCAGCGCGTTCACCACCCGACCGACCAAAACGTCGCCTACTGGCACGGACAAAATTCTGCCCGTAGAACGCACCAGGTCTCCTTCTTTAATTTTTTGGAATTCACCCAAAATCACGACCCCCACCGTTCCTTCTTCCAGGTTTAACGCCACGCCCGTTACCTTAGCTTCTCCGCCAGAAGCGCCTGCCCGGCCGAAGCCAGGCGAAGGCGGGGATCCGCCTATGGCGGAAAACTCCACCATTTCCATGCTGGCAACTTCCTGTAAACCGGAAACTTGCGCGATACCGTCCCCGACCTCAATTACTCTGCCGATTTTCTCAATGCGGGTTTTCGTTTCAAATGCTAATATCCTATCTCGTAAATTTCCGATGATCTCTTCCGGCTTCATGGCTATTCGCTGATTAAGGATTTTTTTAAACTTTCCAAACTCTTTTTAACGCTGGCGTCAAGCAGTTCGTCTTCGGACTCGATTACCACGCCGCCAATCAGGCCCGCTTCCATCCTTTGGCTAAGCAGGCGATTGCCCCCGAGCCGCCCGTTTAAAGTTTCGAGCATTGTCGCTTCCAAAGAATCTTTTCTGGCGTAACTGACTTGGGTTGCCACCAGTCCCTTTTGCCGCTGCTCATATTTCAAAAACTCTTCGGCCACGTTTTCAAATTCCGCAATGCGGCCGGCGGCTTCCAGTATTTTCACAAAATTATCCAAGACCCGTTCGGTTTCTTCGGGCTTGATCATTGATAAGCTTTCGTAAAGCGCAATGGCGTAATGTTGGGGGGAAAGACGCATATGCTCAAGTAATACTTTTAATCGCTTCACTGACCAGTTGCCGATCTTTTTGGCTGTCCAGTTTTTCTTTGATAACTTTTTCGGTTGCTAAAACTACCAACTCGGCAACCTGGTCTTGGGCTTGCTTCATAATGTTCTGCTTGTTCACTTCGGCTTGTTGTTCCGCTTCCTTTAGGAGTTTTTCCGTTTGCTGTCTGGTCTGGGCAAGAATTTCCTCGCGCTGTAGCTGTGCGGTTTTTTCGGCTTGCGTCAAAATGTTTTCGTATTCTTGCTTGGCTTGTTTAACCACCTCGGCCTTATAAGCCCGCAACTGCGCCGTTTCCGCTTTCACCTTTTCGGCGTCGTCAAGAGACTTTTTAATTTTCTTGGTGCGCGCTTCCAGAGTTTTGGACAAGGGAGTAAATACCCACTTCCATAAAATCAGTAAAATTATCCCAAAGTTAAACAGTTGTCCAAGGAACAATTTCCAATTCAAACCCAGCATCCCAAGCGCCCCGCCCTCTTGCGCCGTATCACTCGGAACAGCGTCACTCGCGGCGCTTGCGGCTTCCTGCAAGGTTTGGCTAAGTTCAGCGGAAGATAAAAATTGTAAGAGATCCATCATAATTTTTTGCTAAGTCCCGCTTCAGAAGTCGAACGATGATTGCTCTTCGACTCCTGCGGCCGAATTTACAAAGTGAAACTCACCACCAGCGCGTAAATGGCGATGGCTTCGGCAAAAGCCATGCCTAAAAGCATGGGAACAAAAATCTTTTCGGCCGATTCGGGATTGCGGCCGATTGACTCCATGGCCTTGGAAGCGGTTTTTCCAATGGCTAACGCCGGGGCAAACCCGCCCACCGCAATGGTGATGGCTTTGGCCAACAAACTAATGCTCTCGGAATCCATACTGTTACTCCTTTCCGGCTTTCCCTCGACTAATTTTTATTTTTTTAACGTCGGGTACTGGCCGAATTAATGATGGCAAGCTAATGACGGGCCGCCGGAATTTCCGCCGTCGCCACGGTAAGATAAACCAAAACCAGCATGGAAAAAACCGTGGCTTGAATTAAACCCACTAACAGCTCAAGTCCCAAAAACGGCAGGGGCGCGAAAAACGCGAGCATTCCGCCGATAACGGTCAGCAGCACTTCGCCGGCAAAAATATTGCCGAATAACCGCAAAGACAACGAGGCGACCTTCGCAAATTCCGAAATGATCTCGATGAACCCCACGAAAAATTCTATAATTGCCGTCAATATTTTTGCCGGCCGGCCGCTTAACACGGCCTGCCAAATGTCGCCGAGTTTTACAAACTTGTTGGCATAGCGGAAAAAACCGATCGCCAGGATCCCGGCGAGGTGAGAAAAAGCGACGCTCGCAACCGCCATGGCCAAAGTTAAATTCAAATCGGTTGCCGCCGGGCGGAATAACGGCACGAGTTCCCGCTCGCCGTGAACGGTCAGCCAGCGGCCGACAGACCCGATTCCCGGCAGTATCCCCATCCAGTTGGAAAGCAAAATGAAAAAAAATAGAGTGCCCACAATCGGCAAAAACCGCAAAGTATTTTTCCGGTCACCAGTCACCTGGTCGAAATATTTAAAAAGCGTTTCCAATATGCTTTCAAAAAAATTTTGAAGGGCGCCGGGGACCTCGGCCGTTTTGTTTCTCAAAAGCAAACCCAAAATGAAAAAAACAAACAAGACGATCGTGGAATTGATGTAAGTGTTGGTGACCGGAAATGTTCCGAGAGTAGTCACGGTTTCGGCGGCCAGCGGAGGGATCGTGTAGATCATCCTTCTCCCCCCCCTTCCTGCGTTTTGTCGGCACCTGACCCCGAAGACATGGCTTTAAGAATCTCGGCAAAACGGCGAGTCAGCCAAATCGTGGTGGTGATAATAGCCAGGAGTACGCCGAGAATCTTTAAATAAGGCGCAGTCCCCAACCGGTCATCCAAGTACTTTCCCGCGAGCAGAAAAATCACGATTGGCAAGGCGATAATGAAGCCGAATTCGAAAGCAAAAGATATAATTTTTAGTTTAGTTTTCCGGCTGGTATTGGTCGTTTGCACTTGCTTTCGGTGTTAATTTCCAGTTAATGATAGGACTTACCGCCTCCCGCTCGTTGCCTGGCGGAGCCGGGCTTGGAAGCGCGTAAGTCCTAAATCAATTAAAAATCTTAACAGGAAAACGGCTAAAAGACAAGGGAGAAATAAAAAAACCGCTAAATTAAGCAAAATCCACTCTTTGCGACTTTACTGCTGGCGCATATCAGCAATTTCCAACCGAGGGATAATGTCTATAGCCGGCTCTTCGTAAGGATGAACTTTTTTCACTTCGGCGATGACTTTTTCCAACAAATCCTCATGACACAAAGTTTCAATCAGTTCTTCTTCCACTTCCTCAATCTGCCCTTCCCGGCCGATCGCCGGACGCGCGCCGGAAAGCGGCCGAAACCTGCCGATCCCCCGCCAAGAGCCGGAACAATGATCATAGTTGCCCTGCACCCCGGCGCCGGCTTGGGCCAATGCTTCCCTAATTTGCCCGGCATGAGTCACCGGCACGGCGATGCGCAACTTAACAAAAGATGAATTCTTTAGCATATGCGATTGCTTTTTACCCCGCACCTTCCCTAGCCGACCGTGGGACTTGAACCCACAACCTACGGTTTACGATACCGTTGCTCTGCCGTTGAGCTAGGTCGGCGAAAGAAGGTGCGGGGTAAAAAGCATTGCTCTACCGATTGAGCTAAGGTGGCGCGTGAGCAGGCGGGGAATCCGCGGTTCGATCCATTCGGCTCCCGCTCACTTCTCGACTTTGACTCGAAGTGACCTTGAGCGTAGTCGAAAAGGTCAGGATCGCCCCGAGGGAAATCGAGGGGCGACTCCCGCTCACCGTCGAAGTCAGAAGCCTGATGAGCTTTATCCTCACGTGCCATACCCGTACCGCCTGCCGACTCCGCCATAGTAGCTATGGCTACGACTCTCCTGAATTTCTCTCAAGCTCTGCCTTCCGCAATTCCCTAACTTTTTTTCTGAGGCCTTCTGCTCTGGTCACTTCACTGGCGGGGATGGCTCTTAGGCGGACTAGCTTGATGATACCAACTTGATCTGTTGGATTATGGGCCTTTTCGCTACCCTGAAATGGCGTTCCTGCGGTTGAATTCAAAATCTCATAAAGCTCCTCGAAAGACGTCGCCTGCTGAATTCTCCGCGCCCGCTCGGCGACCGTAACCTCGGAATGCGGTTCTGGTTGATTATGTGAAACCTCTGGATGCACCATAGACACGCGTTTAATAAATGAACTCCCCTTTCCTAATGTGTCCTCCGGTCGGGGTATCAAATCCCGACCTACGGACAGTATCTATTTATCCCCGCGGCAAGCCGCGGGGTATACGGCCGGCTCCGCCGGCCGCAAAAAATTAATACATAAGCATAGTATCAAAAAAAAAGCCGCAGCGAAAGCGGCTGCCCCCACCCACCCAAAACCGGACAACAAGTAATCGCTTGCCTCTTTGCCCGACATTAAGCTAGTATAGAGGACCAAACCCCAGGAGGGGAGCATGAAAAAAGCATTAGCGTCGTTTCTTTTCCTGAAGCTGTGCGCGGTTGTCCTGGCGGCGGATCTTGTCAATCTCGACAAACTCCGGCTCGCCGCAAGCCAGAACCTCGCATACCTCCCCGGCGAGCTTGTCCTCACCCTTCCTGACCGCTTGTGCGAGGAAGCGAGCAAATACCTGGACTCCGACTTTACCCTTAACGCGCAAGTCAGTTCCGTACTGCTTGAGTACTTTCCCCAAAACGCGCGTTTGCAAAGAATTCTGCGCCAAGAGCTCAAGGCCGCGGGAAGAACGGGAGAGTGTGCGTACACTGTCACCTACTCGGATTTCACGTCCCTCTCCACGCAGTTTCTCGTACAAGAGCACGGAGAATTTCTGGAACTCCAAAACCGGCTTGCCCAGCACCGAATGGCCGCCAGACGACAATGGCTGATCGCGCCGCCTTATCCGGCGCCTCAAACCGTAGAAATCTCGCATGCTAACCAGCAATACGTCCAATACCAAGTCGAAGCCATGCGCGTTCGCCTGGTACACGAGCAAGGGATTGTGGGAGGGCCGGATGTGCCGATCGCCTTCATCGGCACGGGGATCGACCGTACGCATCCCGATCTTGCCCACAACCTCTTTGAGTCGGAAAAGTTCATCGGGCAAGATGATCGCGATAACATCGGACACGAAACCTTCGGCGCAGGACTGGCTTGCGGCAAGGGCAGGATCACGGGCATGGCCCTATCGTGTCACATCATTTCGCTCAAGGCCATCGAGCGAGTATGGGTTTTAGGGGAACAGTTCGACTACGGAACAGCCGGCAGCATTTTGGCGTCACTGTTGCATTTGCTCAACAACTACGACCGCTTTTTGATCGTGGTGATGTCGTTGAGCGTGCCAGAGGACTTTCCGGAAATCGCGGCCGCGCTTGCCGCCATGGAGCAAAGGTTTCTGGTGTTTGCCGCCTCCGGCAACTACGGCTGGCTGCAGGCAACCTACCCGGGACTTTACTCGCTCTCCCTCTCCAACATGGTCACGATGGCGTCGGTCAACCGCGATATGATCATGTCGCGGTTTTCCAACATCGGACGCGGCGTGACCCTGGCCACTTACGGCGAAGACATCATTTCCACATTCCCCGACGGCAAGTACGCCGTCGGCAGCGGCACGTCGGTCGCCAACCACCTGGAAGCCGGTTTGGCGGTTCTTGCGGGAGTGGCGGCAAAAAGAAAAGGATGGGCGCTTACGCCGCAATACCTCAAGTGGACGCTCTTACGCAGCGCTTATCTTGACGATCGCCACGCGCCGTTTTTCTACCTTCTGATCCAAAACGACGCCGTGGCCGCAATCAACGCGGCGCTCAACCCACCCCTGCCGCCTCGCCGTCGCGGGTTGCGGTAGGCCTCGACTTCAGCGTTACTCGCTGATTTTTTTTAAAAAAACAGCCCGAACAAAACGGCGGCTGATTACTCAAAATCTTGTCTTAGAATGGCGATCAAAACTTATTTCAAAACTCCTAAACTGCCATCGGCTAATCGATCCCGTCACTAGTCACGGTGTGCGGGCCTGCGCCGAGAACGCCCGTGGCGGTTCCCAAACAAAACGTCAACTGAAATTCGTCTTTGCTAATCAGGCGATACGAATACTCGTTGGTCAGCAAGGTGCACTTACCGTCGGCCGGCAACGGGGCTTTGGGCAGTTCGTCAAGCATGTCGGGAGTCAATTCCCGCAAACTTGCAGGATAAGTCCCGTAGTCGAATTGATACAGGTCTAATCGATTTTGCAAAATCCTGATGTGGTTTATTCTTTGCGCGTCTCGGGACTTGCCCCGCGCGGAATTGAGGGAAACGAATACCGTGGCAACAAGGATGGCGGGAACGACCAAAATGCCCAATACCGCAAGCGCAATATATTTGGTTTTTGAGCCGCTTGGAGCCGCAGAAGCAAGCTCCGGTCGAGTGGATTTTAAATTTTCATAAAGCAAGCTGCCGAACACGTATATATAAGGGGCGGCGAAAAACGCCACTATTTGCACCGCAAGATTCCCCAGATTTTCATTAAAACGGACAACGATGAAGAAAGGAACGTAGATGATGATAAGCGCTCCGACCAAGACCACCCATCGCCAAAACACGCTTCCCCAGCGTCCTTTGACATAATCCCGGCTCTTCAAGAGAGCGTCCATGCCTTTATGTCCTTCTGCGACAAACACATAAACCGCAAACGAAACCAATACCGAGATAATAAGCCCGGGAACAAAAAATAGCAGATAGCCGCCCATCATCACCATTCCCGAAACCAAGCCCAGCCAAAAATAACTGCCAAGCAAATGCCGGGCCCGACGAAACGATTCTTTTATCCCGATGTTCTCCCGCCGATCCTTGATCGCAAAGAGCGTGGCGACTTGGGTCCAAATTTGCAGATAAATGAAAGCCACGATAAAAAATATAGCGAGCGTCATGATGGCAATGATGTTTCCTTCGGTATAAGCAACATCTTTGGGAGAATTTTGAGCGTTAAAACCAAACGCTAAACCGAAAACCAACACGGCCAAAATGATTAAAACAACCACTGCCAGCTGGATGCCGATCAAGGTTTTAAACCGCTGGCTGTAAATCTTCCACGACTCCTTTAGCAGCATGGTCGCGCTGGAAAGTGCCACAGGACCGGCTGCGGCTGCGGGCGAAGGGGGCGCAGGAATATCCCCTGCGCTGGCGAGAGCTGCTTGAATATCTGCAAGCGGCCAACCTTGGGCAAGCAAGGTTTCCTTGACGGTTTCCCGGCTTGCCCCTTGTGCCAACTGCTGTCTTGTGTAATTTAGAAGCTCTTGTGTGATCATAAATTTTCTTTAAAAACCTGCTGATTATCTGCGGCTCCTTTGGAGTATATTTACAACAAAGCTCGAACCTACTTTATCAAAAATTCCTAAAAAACTCCAGCCACGTAACGCCTCCGCGCCCCGCCACAGGCGGGGCGGAGCGGCTTTCTTTCGTCAAGAATTTCGCATAAAATGAGTTCGAGCTATCTTAAGAATGGAGCATTTCATTTGCTTGACAGAAAAACTCAAGACATTATAGAGTATAGGTGAAAAGCCGACCATTAACCAAATCGAAAAACCCGAATAATATGCTACGCAAGCGGATTTTAGGAGCAGTTGTATTATTGACCTTTTTGGCTTTTGTAAGCGGCTGGTTTTCAGCGGCCGCAAGCCGGGTTTTGGCGCAAGTGAGCAAAACCGACAACCCGGTGGCTAATCTGCTGGTTTCCAGATTTTTGCCGGAACCAAATCTTTTGGCCGAGGATCACGTGGAGCTTTCCTGCGAGGACAACTTCAGCGTCAAGGTTTTCACGGCCGAGACTTTGGTGAACGCGAAATTTGAGGTAAGAGATGCCGCCACCAATGCCCTGCTTTTCCAAACCGAGATACCGAAAATTCACCCTTTGTGGCAGAAAGTTCATCTCGGTCCCATGGTACCGTTTCCTCCTCCTCCGAAAATCAAGGTCATCATGACCGCCCAAAATAAAAAGGGCGAAGCCGTCAGGCACGAACTGATTTTGGAGCCGGATTGCGACCGCTCGCTTGTGGAGCATACGACTATTATTTTCCCTCCGCCTAACGGCTGTAAGCTGATAATCAATCCCGGCGGTGGCGGCGGCGGGGGCCAGCATCATACCGGCTGGCCGACGGTTAGTTTTGTTGTGCCGCCTGAACATGTCGGTAAAAAAGCCGAGGTGGTTGTCAAAGACCTCCTCGACACAATCGTGGCAAGAAATTCTCAGCCTCTGCTGGGCGACCCTGATTTTATCATTCCTACGGAAATTGTTTCCCTCAATTTGGTAAGCGTTCAGCCGCTGCCGCCCTCAAGCTTTTTTGACGTGTTTTTCGAGGTCAGAATCGGCGAGGAAGCGCACCCGCAAACCCGAGCCGCCTGCACGGTTATTGACGGCAGTGCGCTGGAGCAGCTTTTGATGGAGCCCTGGCCGGACAACGGGCATGGAATAATCGCCCATTGACAAATTGTAGCTTTGAGCGAAAAATTAAAAAGGGGTTTATCGTCATGTTTATCAGGTTAAAGAAAGCCCTCAATATATTTGCGATCACGGCTTTAGTCGTGAGCGCGGCCGGCTTGGGTCAGGCGGTTTTTGCGGCGTCCCAAGCGGACGTTTTTATTGTGTTTGAAAATACCCCCGGTCCGTCCGAGCAGGCTTTGGTAAAAGCTCAAGGGGGCAAAATTAAATACAGTTACACTCTCGTGCCGGCCATCGCGGCTTCGTTGTCGGAACAGGCCGTTTCCGCCCTGTCTAAAAATCCCAAAGTTAAGGCAATTGAACCGGATGGTATCGTCTATGCGATTGACGCGGAGTTGGATAATACCTGGGGAGTGAAACGCATCGGCGCCGGAACGGTGCACGGGAGCGGCAACAAAGGCACAGGCGTAAAAGTAGCCATCATTGATTCGGGTATTGATTATACTCACCCTGATCTTGATGCCAATTTTTTTGGCGGTTATGACTTTGTTAACAGCGATTCTGATTCCTTGGATGACAATGGTCACGGAACCCACGTGGCGGGCACGGTTGCCGCAGAAGACAATGATACTGGCGTGGTCGGTGCAGCCCCACAGGCAAAGCTGTATGCTCTCAAAGTGCTTAACTCCAGTGGCTCTGGTTCCTGGAGTAATGTCATTGCCGCTCTCCAATGGGCGGTAGAAAACGCTATTCAAGTAACGAACAATAGTTACGGAAGCGGGTCAGATCCCGGCAGTACCGTAAAAGCGGCTTTTGACAATTCAGCAGCCGCGGGCATTTTTCACGCGGCAGCGGCCGGCAATTCAGGAAATTGCGCAGGTAAAGGTAACAATGTCGGATATCCGGCGCGCTATGCTTCGGTCATCGCCGTTGCCGCAACCAATCAAGACGATACCCGTCCCTGTTTCTCAAGCACCGGACCGACTGTTGAGCTGGCCGCTCCCGGAGTCAAAATAAATTCCACCAAACTCGGCGGAGGATATGTTGAATTTAACGGAACCTCCATGGCCTCTCCCCATGTGGCCGGAACCGCGGCTTTAGTTATTGCCGCCGGCATCACTGACAGCAACGGCGACGGAAAAATCAATGACGAAGTCCGCAAGCGCCTGCAGGAAACCGCAGATGATTTGGGCAGTCTCGGCAAAGACAACCAATACGGCTATGGATTGGTGGACGCGGATGAGGCAGCGATATTGCCTGTAGCCAATATTGTCCCTTCAGCCAATGATCTATCAGCAAGCACAAATGAGGATACGGCAGTAGGAATTACCTTGAGCGGATCAGACGCCGAGAGTTGCGAACTGACTTTCAGTATAGTTAGCGGCCCGTCTAACGGCACGCTTGGCGCAATCACTGATAACGGCTGCGTATCCGGAAGCCCAAATACCGACAGCGCGAGCATTACCTACACCCCCAACTTGAATTTCAACGATAGCGACTCATTCACCTACAAAGTGAATGACGGCAGCGTTGACAGCAACATTGCTACGGCATCTATCACAGTTAATGCCGTAAATGATAAACCGGTAGCTGATAATAAGAGCGTAAGCACAGAGAAAAACACCGCTGTTGCTATTACTCTTACCGGTTCTGACGTGGACGGCTGTAATGCTTCAACCAGTTTTGCCGTAATGAGCGGGCCTGCAAACGGCGTATTAAGCGCCACTGGTGGTTCGATGAGCTGCAGCGGCGGGAATCTCTCGGCAAACGTGAACTACTCGCCCAACACTGATTTTGTCGGCGATGACGCTTTTGCTTTCCACATTAGCGATGGCACCGATACAAGTAATGAAGCTACTGTATCAATTGCCGTGACCGCAACGAACACAGCGCCCAGCGCCGCTCCAGTATCGGCCACTACCAATGAAGATACGCCGGTTAGTATTACCTTGAGCGGTGCTGATGCCGAGAGTTGCGAACTTAACTTTACTGTTGTTACCGGCCCCGCGAATGGCACTCTTGGTTCTCTTGCGAACCAACCCTGTACCTCGGGAACGCCAAATCTTGATACCGCCCAGATTACCTATACCCCCAATGCTAACTTCAATGGCAGCGATTCCTTTACCTACAAAGTGAATGACGGCAGCGCTGACAGCAATACGGCGACCGTGTCTATTACGGTTAACCCCGTGAACGATACGCCAGCGGCGGACAACAAAGCAGTGACCACTCAAAAAGATACTGCCGTTGCTGTTACTTTGAGCGGTTCGGATGTGGAGACCTGCGAACTGACTTTCAGTACAGTAACCGGTCCTTCAAGCGGCAGCTTGAGCGCAATCACTGATAATGCTTGTGCCGCGGGAAGCCCCAACGCTGACAAGGCCAGCATAACGTACACGCCCAATGCCGGATTTACCGGCAGCGATTCCTTTACCTACAAAGTGAATGACGGCTTAGCTGACAGCAATACGGCGACCGTGTCCGTCACCGTGACCTCGCCGGTGTTGCTTTCTGAAAATTTTGAGGGTGATGTGAGCGCCTGGAGCGCCAGTGGCCTGTGGCATCTTGCCAATGATACGCCCTGCGTAACCCCTGGCTATAAATCAGCTACCCATAGTTTTTACTACGGCAAAGAATCAAGCTGTAATTATGACACCGGCAAGAAGAATACTGGAGCCCTCACTTCTCCCAGTGTTTCTGGTCTCGGCTCTTCCATTAAGCTGTCGTTCTGGTACTGGCGCGAGGTGGAATCGTACAATGGCGCTTATGATAAGACCTCTGTGCAGGTAAGTTATGACGGCGGTTCTACTTGGACAACGGTTTGGTACAAAGACAGTAAAAATGCCAGCGAGAAAGAGTGGACTTTTGCCTCTCTTGATCTGACTTCGGGAAGCGATGCGGTGAAAGTTCGGTTTGCGTTTGATAGCGTGGACGGAGTTGCCAACAAGTTTCGCGGGTGGCTGGTTGATGATGTGACAATAGAAAATAATTAACCCGCCCCCTGCAAAAGGTCGAATTGCGGGCATAATTCAAACAGTGCTTGCGGTCGACAGGCGCGAATTAGTATTAAGCTTATTATCTCTACGAAAATATATGACAACAAAAGCATTAACAATTTCCGACAGCGTGAAGAAACTTCTTCTGCTCGCCGTTGTCGCTGGAGCCATATTTGCGCTCACGGCAAGTTTTGCCTCTGCGTTTCACCCCGGTGAGGACAGATACGGAACAGTCCCGCATGGACCGCATCAGACCGCCTGTGACTATGACGGCAGACAAGGGATTGACGTAGCATTTGCTCATGGCGGTGCAGTTCTCTGT
>JACQJK010000036.1 GCA_016205055.1 Candidatus Doudnabacteria bacterium | reverse complement strand
TGAATTCTGCCTCAGATTTTCCTCACCCGAAATCTTCATTTCACCCAATAGTTACCTGCTTAAAACGCTAAGGCCTGTTCCATTTGACTAGGTATACCCAAAATCTCAACACGCTCGCGGCGCAAAAAAAATTCCTGACGCGAATCGTCAGGACAAAAAGTCACTTCATGCGCTCTTCAATCAGCGCCGCGGCCGTAAAATACTGCCCGGAAAAGCAGGAGGTACAGTGGCGATGCTCTCCACCGGCCTGATTGGTCAGCACGTTTTCGAGGCCGGCCAGAGACAAGTAAGCGAGCGTATCGGCTCCCACGTAATCGCGGATTTGCTCAACGCCGTTGTTGGCGGCGATGAGCTCTTCGCGCCGGGGCGTGTCCACCCCAAAAAAACACGGGGAGCAAAACGGCGGAGAACTAATCCGCAAATGCACTCTGCTAGCGCCGGCCGCCCGCACTATTCCGACGATCTTGCGGCTGGTGGTACCCCTGACGATCGAATCGTCTATCAACACCACTTCTTGACCGGCGACAATTTCAGGGACGGCGCAGAGTTTTTGGTCCACGCCTTGCTCGCGGCTGACTTGCTTCGGCGAGATGAAAGTGCGGCCGGTGAAATGGTCCCGGGTCAGGCCGAACGCGAGCGGTAAATTGCCGGCTTGCGCGTAGCCCATGGCCGCAAAAATTCCCGAGTCAGGAACCGGCACAATAACTCCGCCTTCCACCGGCGCTTCTTCCCAGAGCCGGCCGCCGATGGCCATGCGCGTTTTTGCCGCACCCTGGCTAAAGACACCATAGTTGGGCCGGGCGAAGTAGATGTGCTCAAACGAGCATTCTCGAACCGGTTGCTTGGGGAAGGGGAACAAAGATTCTTGCCCGGCTCGAGCGATCTTTAGGATTTCTCCCGGCGCCACCTCCCGTTCGTATTTTGCTCGGATTTGCGGATGGTGGAAAGCCACGCTTTCCGAAGCCAGCACCTCGCACAAGCCAAGCTGCGCGAGCGCCAAGGGTCGGTAGCCGGCCGGGTCGCGGATCGCCCAGAGGGCTTCTTGGGTCAGAAGCAGAAAGCAGTAAGCCCCTTCCAGTTGTTGTAACGCTTCAACTAGCGCGTCTGCGAATTTTCTTTGGCATGACCGGTGAATCAGGTGCACGAGAATCTCCGTGTCGGTCGTGGTCGCAAAGATCGCGCCCGCCGCCGACAACTCTTCTTTTAATTCCGGCGCGTTGACGATATTGCCGTTGAGGGCAATTGCTACCGGTCCGAATTTGGTAGGTAAAACCAACGGTTGGGCGTTTTTCTGGCAGCTTGCGCCCGTTGTGGAATAGCGTACGTGCCCGATCGCCGTTTCGCCCGGAAGTTCCGCCAGGGAGCCGGCGTTGAAAACTTCATGCACCAGCCCCATTTCGGCTCGGACGTTGATTGCGCCGTTATTGACGGCCGCGATTCCGGCCGACTCCTGCCCGCGATGCTGCAGCCACTTGAGTCCGTGATAAGTCAAACGCGACGCTTCGGGGTGCCCGACAACGCCAAACAAGCCGCACTCGTGCCGCAATTCAAATGACATTGCTTCCTCCAGGTGGTTTGTGCAGAAGAATCAGTATAACAAAGTAAAGCTCCGCGCGGCAAACCGCGCGGTATCCCGGTGGAATTCTTCCGTAGTCCCGCTTGTAAGCGGGACGAAGGAGAACAAAAAGCGTCTGGGAAATGCGCGTGTTAGTTCGAAACGGTTGTGGAGCCTCACAGCAGAGCCCGTGGTACCCAACTTTCGTCGCCCTTCGACCTTGCTCAGGGCGACCCATCTTACGCCCCTCGCAGGATTGGGGCGACATCCCGAACGAGGATGCCCCGGCCTCCGGCCGGGGTCCGAGTCGAGGGGTTGCGATGAAAAAAGAGTCAGTCCGCGGCCAGCATTCGCTTGCTTCTTTTTTTTCGGTGGTAGGTTACGGCGAAGCGGTGGGCTTCGTCGCGGATTCTTTGCAGCAAATGCAAGCCGGGGGAGTCTGGCGGCAGGCGTAAGGGCGATTTTATTTGCGGCAGATAAATTTCTTCTAATCTTTTTGCTAAGGACGCAACCGGCAGTTTTATTCTTGCCGTTCGCATGACTTTTAACGCTGCGTTTAACTGCCCGCGCCCGCCGTCTATCACGATCAAATCTGGTAAGCGCCAACCCCCACCCCCAGCCCCTCTCCCGTCACGGGAAAGGGTGGCCGCAGGCCGGGTGAGGGAAGAATGCGCTAATCTTCTGGTTAAAATCTCTTGCAACATCCCCACGTCGTTCGGGGTGTCCAGAGTTTTAACGGCGAAGCGCCTGTAGTCCGTTTTTTTTGGCCGGCCGTTTTCAAACACGACCATGGAACCCACCGGCTCCGTTCCTTGGATGTTGGAAACGTCAAAGCACTCAATCCGCAACGGCAGGCGGGAGAGTTTAAATTTATTTTGCAGCTCAAACACGGCGCGGGTGAGCATCGCCTGCTCTTTAGCCAGTTGCCGGGATGCTTGATCCAAAAAATCTCGGGCATTGGTCGCACCCAAGCCAACCAGCTGGCGTTTCCTGCCCCGGCTTGGAGAGGTAAACCTGATTTTTTTTCCGGTTCGCTGGCTGACTGCTTGCAAAAACCCAAGCGACAACCTCACCGGAGATTCCGTGATAACTTCCGTCGGAACGTCGGAGGATTCCAAGTAGTATTTTTCAAAAAAACTGATTAAGAGTTCTTCTGGAGAGCTGTTTTTTGCATTTTCCAAGATGAAGTTTAATTTTCCCCCTAACTTCCCTTCCCTTACTTGAAACAAATTAGCGGCGGCCAGGTCGCCGGCTTGGAATACGGAGACCGTATCGAACGCTTCCCTTTTGGCGCTGACGATTTTTTGTTGCTGGAGCGTTTTTTCCAAAGCCCGGATTTGGTCGCGGACGCGGCCGGCCCGTTCGTAAAGCTTTTTGGCCGCCGCTTCTTTCATTTGCGTTTTTAAGGAGGCAAGCAAATATTGGAAGTCTCCGCGCAAAAATCGTTCAATGCTCACAAGCGATTGGCGGTACTGCTCCAAAGTAACCACCCCGGCGCATACTCCCGGACAGCGGCCGAGGTGATAGTAGAAGCAAGGGCGTGGGCCGATTTTTTTATTGGCGCAATAAGGGAAGATGTACCGGAGTAAAGAAAGCGTTGAGCGCACGGCCGCGCCGGAAGTGTAGGGGCCAAAGTATTTATTAGCTGGTAGTGGGTAGTTGGCAGTGGGTAGTCTTAAAGCCCTTCCCCTCCCTTGACCAGGACTGTGCTGTCTGGGTTGAGGGGAGGGGATGGGGGAAGGTGATCTTTCGACAATTTTTCCAGCTGTATAGATTGGGTGTATTTTTCTCTTTCCCTTTCCCTCCCCTGGCCAGGGGAGGGCGGGGAGGGGTCGAACCATTGGGCCAGTTTCGATTTTTCTTACTGTGTATATCTGGGGTATTTCGGTGGAGTAGTCGATTTTGATGAATTGATAGTTTTTGTCGTCGCGCAGCAAAATGTTGTAGCGCGGTCGGTATTTTTTGATCAGGTGATTTTCTAAGATTAAACTCTCCACTTCGGTGTCGCAAATAATATACTCCAAGTCGGCGATACTACTGACCAGCTGAATAGTTTTGGGTGATTGATTAGCCAGCGTGCCAAAATAGCTTTTGATCCGGTTTTTCAAAACCTTGGCCTTCCCCACGTACAAAACGCCTCCCCCGGCATTTTTAAATAAATACACCCCGGGCTTTTGAGGAAGATTATTGAGTTTGCTGACAAGTTTTGAGTTTGCCATAAGAAACTTAACCATAGGTATATTAGCATTTTTTTGTGACCTGAATTTTTTCAAGTTTCTGGTTAGTCTGTTCCTGTTCAAGGGCAAAAAGTCCTGTTTTTTATCCCTTGCTTTAATTCTTGACTACCCTTGACCCCGGTAGTAGTCCGCCTCAGGCGGACGCTCCGGGAGAGAGCCGGAGGTTAAGAAAATAAGGGGATCATCCTTGACCATCGGTTTTGGACATTTCATTGACGGGCCTTGACGGGCGTGGTACAATTCCCCAAGCTTTTTCACTGTTAATTCAGAGGGGCTCTTTATGCAGGATAAAATCATCGTTCGCGGTGCCAGGGTCCACAATCTCAAAAACATCAACGTGGAAATCCCGCGCAACAAGCTGGTGGTCATTACCGGTCTTTCCGGCTCGGGGAAATCGTCGCTGGCTTTCGACACGATCTACGCCGAAGGCCAGCGCCGCTACGTGGAGTCGCTGTCGGCCTACGCCCGGCAGTTTTTGGGTTTGATGGACAAGCCCGACGTTGATCAGATTGAGGGCTTGTCTCCGGCAATTTCCATTGACCAGAAAACCGCTTCTCATAATCCGCGCTCGACCGTCGGTACGGTTACGGAAATTTACGATTATTTGCGCTTGCTGTTCGCGCGTATTGGCGTTCCACACTGTCCGGAGTGCGGCAAGGTGATTTCCGGCAGAACCATCACCCAAATGGTGGACCAACTCCTGGAGTATCCAAAAGGAACGAAGTTGACTCTGCTTGCTCCCATTGTTGCCGATAAAAAAGGAGAGAATACGACGTTATTGCAACAGATAAAAAAATCCGGTTACCAAAAAGTTCGGCTGGACGGGCAAGTGTTGACGATTGACGAAGCATTGGGCGTCAAATTGGAGAAGAACAAAAAGCATTCCTTGGACGTGTTAGTTGATCGTCTTACGATTGATCCGGCCGAGCGCGGCCGGGTGGCGGATTCTTTGGAAACCGCGCTGGACCTGGGCAACGAAGCGGTCGTTGTGCAGAAAGAAGGCAACGGCAAGGATATGACTCTTTCCCAGAAGTTTTCTTGTCCCGACGGTCACATTGACTTGGCCGAGTTGCACCCGCGGAATTTTTCTTTCAATTCTCCTCACGGCGCCTGTCCGGAGTGCACAGGTTTGGGCACCACCCTGGAAGTTGACGAGGATTTGGTTATTCCCAATAAACGTTTGACTTTAGCCGAGGGCGCCATTCGCCCTTGGTCCAAAACCACTTCCCGCTTGTCGTGGTACCATCGGATTTTGGAAGCGCTGGCCGCAGCGTATAATTTTTCTCTTGACGTTCCGGTAGAAAAGCTGCCTACGGCCGCCTTGGAAGTCATTTTGCGCGGCGCCGGTGACAAGCGCATCACGGTGCCGGCCGATACCGAAAAATTTTCGAGCGAATATTCCAGCACCTTCGAAGGCGTAATTGCCAACCTCAGGCGGCGCTACAAGGAAACCGACTCGGATTACATCCGCAGAGAAATTGAGCAGTACATGAGGGTGAAAAAGTGTCGGGTGTGCAAGGGCACGCGTTTGAAACCCGAGGTGTTAGCCGTCACGGTTGGCGATAAATCCATCATCGCCGTGGCGCAGTTGAGCATCGATGACGCGGTCAAGTTTTTCGCGCAACTCAAATTGACCGAAAAACAAACCACGATCGCCCGCCAAGTGCTCAAAGAAATAATGGCGCGACTGAAGTTTTTGCTGGACGTCGGCCTTAACTATTTAACGCTCGACCGCACCGCTGACACGCTCTCCGGCGGCGAAGCCCAGCGCATCCGCCTGGCCACGCAAATCGGTTCCGGCCTGACCGGGGTTTTGTACATTCTGGACGAACCGTCCATTGGCCTGCACCAGCGCGACAACGACCGCCTTTTGAAAACCCTCAAATCCTTGCGCGACTTGGGCAACACGGTAATTGTGGTAGAGCATGACGAGGACACCATTTTGTCGTCCGATTACGTTATCGACATCGGGCCGGGAGCGGGCAAGCACGGCGGCGAAGTGGTCTTTGCCGGCACTCCCGGACAGATCAAAAAAGACAAAAATTCTTTAACCGGCCGGTACTTGGCCGGGCTTGAGCAGATTAAAACTCCTCAAACCCGCAAACGCGGCAGCGGAAAGAAGCTTTCCATCATCGGCGCTTCGGAATTCAATCTGCGATCAATCAACGTCGATATTCCTCTGGGCAAGTTTGTTTGCATAACCGGCGTTTCCGGTTCCGGCAAGTCGACCTTGCTCAACGAAATTTTAGCCAAGGCGCTCCTGGCTTACTTTTACAACGCCAAAGAAGCGCCGGGGGCGCACAAGAAAATTTTAGGCATTGAGCATATCGACAAAATCATCGACATTGACCACTCGCCGATCGGCCGCACGCCCCGTTCTAACCCGGCCACTTACACCGGTTTGTTTACTTACATCCGCGACCTGTTTGCCGCAACTCCCGAAGCCAAGATGCGCGGTTATGCCGCCGGCCGGTTTTCCTTCAACGTCAAAGGCGGCCGGTGCGAAACCTGCGCCGGCGACGGGGTGATTAAAATTGAAATGCACTTTTTGCCGGATGTTTACGTGACCTGCGAGGAATGCAAGGGCCGGCGCTACAATAAGGAAGCGCTGGAAATTCACTACAAAGGCCAGACCATTTCGCATGTTTTGGAAATGACTGTGGACGAGGCCAAGATTTTTTTCCGCAACATTCCGCTTTTGTACCGCAAGCTGGAAATTTTGTCGCAGGTCGGCTTGGGCTACATCAAACTGGGCCAGCCGGCCACCACGTTATCCGGCGGCGAGGCGCAAAGAATAAAGTTGTCCACGGAACTGTCGCGCGCCTCCACCGGACGCACCCTTTATATTCTTGACGAGCCCACCACCGGCCTGCATTACGACGACGTCAAGCGCCTGCTTGACGTGCTGGCAAAACTCGTGGACAAGGGCAATACCGTGGTGGTCATCGAACACAACCTGCACGTCATCAAATGCGCCGACTGGATCATTGACTTGGGTCCCGAAGGCGGGGACAAAGGCGGACAGGTTGTGGCCGTTGGTACGCCCGAGGACGTGGCCAAGGTTCCTAAAAGCTACACTGGACAGTATTTGAAAAAGATTTTTTAGTCCCCCGCCTGGCCCCGATTGTTCCTATTCGTCTTATAGGTCATATCCGTCTTATTCATCCTATTGGTCCTATCCGCCCTATAAGTCTTATCAGTTCTATTAGTCCTATAGCCCCTATTAGCCCTATAAGTCTTATCGGTCATATCAGTCTTACCCGTCCCATTGATCCTATCTTGTCCTCGCAAGCGATCATGCTAAACTCTAAAATTTCGCCGTCGAAGCAAATCATGCCCCCTCCGTTTGATCAAACTCCAAACCGCAAGAAATTTTTGCAGGAACCCAAAAAGGTTGACATTTTTTTCGTTTTGTAGTAAAATTTCCGGTTATTTGTTTTTCTTTACTGGGCCAGCGTTTTATTATAAGATGTTTAGGTTACAAGCCCCGGTCCCGGCCTTAATTTATGCAAGAAAATAAAGTTGAAACCCAGCTCAAACTGGGAGCCAATTTATCGATCATCAATCTCGTCAATGACCTGGTGGAGGAAGCGCACCGCCTGGCCGCCTCCGATATTCACATTGATCCGGAAACGGACGCGGTAAAAGTTCGCTTTCGCGTGGACGGCGTGCTGCAAGACATGCACTCCATGCCGCGGAGCATTCTTTCCGAAGTGATCACCCGCATCAAGATCATGTCGGGCTTGCGCACCGATGAGCACCAAGCCGCCCTGGACGGCCGTTTTCGCACCAGCGTGGACGAGCGGTCGATTGACGTGCGCGTGTCTATTGCTCCGGCGTATCACGGGGAAAACGCGGTATTGCGTTTGCTTTCCGACCAGGCCCAGGAATTTTCTTTGGAGTCGCTCGGCTTTGCCGAGGAGAACCGCAAGAAATTACTGCAAGCCATTCACCGCCCCTACGGCATGATCTTGGCCACCGGCCCCACCGGTTCGGGCAAAACCACCACGCTTTACACGATTTTAAAAATTTTGAACACCCGCGAGGTTTCCATCATTACTATCGAGGATCCGATTGAATATTCCATCTCCGGCATTAACCAAATTCAGGTAAACACGCGCACCGGCCTGACTTTTGCCCACGGCCTGCGCTCTATTTTGCGCCAAGACCCCAACATTATTATGGTCGGGGAAATTCGCGATTCCGAAACTGCCGGTTTGGCCGTGAATACCGCCTTAACCGGCCACTTACTGCTTTCCACGCTGCACACCAATGACGCGGCCACCACTCTGCCGCGCCTCCTCGACATGAAAATTGAGCCCTACCTGATCGCTTCCACGGTGAATATCGCTCTCGGCCAGCGCTTGGTGCGCAAAATCTGCAAGGACTGCAAAGAAGAACTCAAAATTACCCCCACCGAGTACAAGAGCTTGTCCGAAGTTTTACCGGTCGGGACACTTGCCCGTCACCATGTTTTTTGGCGCGGCACGGGGTGTGACAGTTGTCGTAACTCCGGCTACAAGGGCCGTGTCGGCATTCACGAGGTCATGGTCATTGACGGTCCCGTTCGCGAGGCGGTTCTGCAAAAAGCCCCGGCCACCGATATTCGCACCATCGCCGTGGCCCAGGGCATGACGACCATGGTGGAAGACGGATTTGCCAAAGCCCGAGAGGGAATCACGACTATTGAAGAAGTCTTGCGCATGCTCCATGAGTAATCCCTCATTTCTCTATCTCTCCATCAAGGATCAAATCCTGTTTGCCAAGCGGCTGGCCATTTTGATCAAGGCCGGCACGCCGATTTTGACTTCCTTGCAGCTTTTGAACAAGCAAAACCGTTCCCGCTCCATTCGCAATATTTTAAAAGAAGTCATCGCCGACGTGGAAAACGGTTCGTTCTTGTCGGTCAGTTTGAAAAAATTTCGCAAAATTTTCGGCGACTTTGCCGTGAACATCATAGAGATTGGCGAAGTTTCCGGCACTTTGCCGGAGAACCTAAACTATTTGGCGGAGGAGCTGAAAAAAAAGCAGGCCCTGCGGCGCAAGGTGGTGGGCGCGCTGATTTATCCCGGCATTATTATTTTGGCGACTTTGGGCATCACCCTCTTGCTGACCGTTTACGTGTTTCCCCGCATCCTGCCGATTTTTGAAAGTGTAAGTTTTGATTTGCCCTGGACCACCAAAGCGCTGATCTTTGTCAGCGACACCGTCAACAACCACGGGATAAAAATTTTAATTGGTTTGGCGGCCGCCTCGGTCGTTTTTTGGCTGTCTTTGAGAGTGGAAAAAGTCCGCTTGTGGTGGGATCGGTTTTTAATCGCCATTCCCGTTTTGGGAACGCTCCTGCAGTGTTACCACATGGCTAACCTTTGCCGCACGCTCGGTCTGCTTTTAAAAAGCGAAATTTTGATTGTTCGCGCCGCCACCATCACGGCCAACACCTCCACTAACATGGCTTACCGCCGGGAACTGCACCGGCTGTCCGAGGGCTTGACCCGCGGCGGCAAAATTTCTACTCACTTTGAGAAATCTCGGCGGTTGTTTCCCGACATTTTGACGCAAATGGTTTCGGTCGGGGAGGCCACTGGCAATTTAAGCCAGACCCTGCTATTCTTGTCGGACATGTACGAGGGGGAAGTGGACGAGCAAACCAAAAATCTTTCCACGGTTTTAGAGCCGATCCTCATGGTCTTTATGGGCATCATCGTCGGCTTCGTCGCCATTTCCATCATCACCCCGATCTATGAAATCACCCAGCACCTTAACCCTTGACCCACCGGTACAATATTTCTCTCCCCTGTCGAGGGGAGAGTACCCCTTGCAGCGCAGCGGCAAGGGGGAGAGAGGTCGTATCATCGGAGAGATCGCTTGCGGGCGCTCCCTGCTTCTAACGGGTCTTTCTCTAACAGACCCCTCTCATAAAAAGTTACAAGTTACAAGCTACAAGTTGCGAGCTGGATTCACCCTCATAGAAGTTCTCGTCGTCGTGGGTATTTTCGCGATCCTGGCCGCCCTGGGACTTTTTTTAAGCATGGATGTATATCGAGGAAACTCGTTTCGGTCAGAAAGAAATATGGTAGTAAGTATATTGCAAAAAGTCAGGAGCCGGGCCGTTAATAATATTAACCAGACCAAGCACGGCGTGCGATTTGAGTCAGATAGGTATGTTATTTTTGAAGGGCCGATTTGCGCGGCGGCCGGAGAAGAAATTCCCAAGAGTAGCGCCATAGCAAACAGTGGCGGTTGTGTGGTTTTTGATCAATTGACCGGGGACAGGGATACTGTAAACAGCACCATAAACAGTTTAAACTTAACTGGCCAAGGTTTTTCCTCAACGGTTACCATAAATGATCGAGGGCGAATTAGTTGGTAGATTGGTCAGCCATTATGCCATTTATGTCTTTCCACAGAAAAAAAGCAATCAGGAGCCGCAACAACAACCAAGCCGGCATTGCCACAATCGAGATACTAATCGCTTTTGTTGTGGTTATTTTAAGCATCACGGCCGTTGTGGGTGTGGTGTTTGGCTCCCAGTCAATGGGGCTGGATGCATTAATATATCAAGAAGCGCAGCTAAAAGCGCAGGATCTTTTGGAGGATACCCGGGCTACTGCAAGGCAAGCTTTCAGCTTGGTTAACCCCAGGTCTTTTGCTCAAGACATATACCAGGTAAATTTAGATGTTCAAACTCTTCCAGATTTTTTTACAAAAAAAATTGTGAGCAGAGTTACTTGGTTAGGCGAAGGAAACCGCAATTTAAATGTGCAGTTAGCCTCGTTGGTTACCAATCTCGATGATTTGGACGGCGGCGATACCTGTAATTCCGAACTCTTGGGGGACTGGCAAAATCCGCAAATGGTAAGTTACGAATTTGGACGCGATATTTTAAATGACACCTCAAGCGGCTTTCCAGTAACGTCAATTCAAGCGTTTCAACACAAGCTTTATGTGACCGTAAATAATGATAATGGCAATAACCCCGGAACCTTCTACATTCTGGATATTTCAGACCCGACTATAATGCCAGTCTTACTTACCCCACCTTTATGGGACAATAGTCCTGTCGGGGCTGGACTGAATGCCGTAGCAGTTGACAATGGTAATTATGCCTATGTAGCAAATGGTTATGGGGCTTCCTTTAGTACCTGTCCACAAAGTGTCACCTGCAACCAAATGCAGGTCATAGATATTAGTGTTAACCCGCCCGTAGTCGTGAAAAGCTATAAAGTTCCGGGAGTGACCGGGAGCGCCGGCCAAGGTATCGGGAAAAGCATATTTTATAAAAATGGAATTGTCTATTTAGGATTGGCAAAAGCAGGAGGGGCAACAGGTGAATTTGTCGTGTTAGACGTTGGCGGCGGTGGCGCAGGCGGTAGCCCGACTAACCCCATACTTCGAGGCAGTTATGAGATAGATAACGGTGTGAATGCAATTCAGGTGAGAGGCAACTACGCTTACATTGCTTCTCCCAATAACGAAGAACTGAAGATTTTAGACATTAGTGATCCAACCGACCCGGTGCGGGTAGGGGGTTTTGATGCCCCCTTAGGAGGCGGTAATAACGGTAACGGGAAGAGTTTATACTTAGTCGGCGACACTTTATATTTAGGTCGAACTTTGTTAAATGGTGATGAATTTTGGGTGCTTAATAACACGGATCCTGAAACAACGCTTCCGGCTTTAGGTTCTAAAAATATACAAAACAGCGGCAGTAATACCAGCGTGAATGGAATGATAATTAGAGACTTTTTAGCATTTTTGATTACCAACGAGTCTTTTCAAACCTGGAGGATTGATAACCCCTCTGCTATCTCCCAATACGCGAATCCTTTAATTTTACCTCCAGGTACCGGGGGCGGTTTGCAGGGCACTGCTACCGATTGCGAGGGTAATTATATTTTTGTCGGTTCGCAGAGTTCCAACGACAAAGGATATATTTCGGTAATCACCGGCGGGCCATGAAAAATCAGCAGGGCTTTACGCTCATTGAAACTCTACTTTATATAGCGCTTTTTACTATCATTATGGGCGGTGCCTTTATTGCAACTTTGCAGATCATTGAAGCTAGCGGATCTGTCCAGGAAAAAGCTTTAATAGAAGAAGAAGGGCATTTTTTGGTATCCAAAATCAATTGGGCGTTGACGGGGGCGGACGTCGTGAACCTCCCGTCTCCTGGCATACCCGGTGCCACTCTCGACATAGACAAATTTGACGGGTCAAACGTCACACTTGACGGCATAAATCCCAACCTCCTCATCCAACCAGGGAACACCCCGCTTAATAGTGAAAACGTGAGCGTACAAAATGTAACCTTTACCTATATTGACCCCATCGGCACAAAGCCCGCCGCGGTACAGGCGACTTTTAGGATAAGCGGCAAACTTACCGCCAAGTTCCAAGATTTTTCCACGACTAAGTATCTTCGGCGGTAGTATGCTTATAAAACAATCAGATGGCTACGTCGCCTTAATATCAGCAATTATAGTTTCAGCCGTACTTCTAATTATAGTTTTTTCCATCAGTTTCTCCGTCTACTTTGCCAGATTCAATATTTTAGATAGCGAGTACAAAAAAATTAGCACGGGGCTGGCGGAAGCGTGCGTTGAGGCAGCGATGCTTGAACTCGCTCAAGACCCAAGCTATGCCGGCGGGGAAAATAAGGATGTTGGGTCTAATCAATGTTCGATTCTTTCCATACCCCCTCCATCAGGGGGTGAATACACAATCAGGACTAAAGCCGTTTTTCGCAATTCCGTCACTAATATTGTCGTGGTCGTTAACAGCACCGATTTTTCCGTGATTTCCTGGAACGAAATCCCGACTTTGTAAGAGGAGGAGGGGCCTTGCCAAATATTTTAGGATATGCTATAAAGCTATGATTCTAATAGGTCGACTCCAAAAACAAAGGGATTCCAACTATACTATATATAAGTAATTTTAATAAACGTCTTATGAAGAAATTGAACCGATCTCAAAGGGGCTTTACCCTTATTGAAATTTTGGTGGTCATCGGGATTATCGCGGTTTTGGCCGCTATTGTCTTGATCGCCATCAACCCCGCTCGGCAGTTTGCGCAAGCGCGTGATAGTCAGCGAACCAGCAACGTCAACGCAATTCTTAATGCTTATGGGCAGAGACTAGCCGACACGAAAGGCGTCTATACCTCGGCGGGCTGCACCGATGTTCCGGCCACCGCAGTTGACGAGGCGAGCTCTGTTTTCATGGCAAAGTCAGGGACAGTTGTCACTGCCCCTGCCGGCTCCTATGATATCCGCGCCTGTCTGGTAACAGATTACATTCCTGAGCTTCCGGCTGATCCGAAAAGCGGAACCCCATGTCCGGCACCAGGTGTAACTTGTCTCGAAGGTTATAATACAGATTACAGGATCTACAAGTCCTCAAACGGACGCGTTACGGTTTTGGCTCCTGACACCGAGCTTGTAACACCTGACATTCAAGTTACTCGCTAAGTTCCTACAGAATTCCCGTGTGCAAAAAGCCCCCGAGTGGGGGCTTTTTGATTCGACACACCAGACCTCGGACTAAAGGCCGGCGGGAATCGGGAAGAATGTGGTTGGCGGTAGTCGGAGGCCGAGGAGCAGGAGGCAAAAGAAACCCCGCGCTCAAGCTCGGCGAGGACGTCGTTAGTATTGAAAATAAAATAAGTTAGCTTCAGCGATTTTTAATGCTTTAAACATCAACCCACCCCCATTTAACTACCTACCAAATAACTATATACCC
>JACQJK010000035.1 GCA_016205055.1 Candidatus Doudnabacteria bacterium | reverse complement strand
TATAACAAACTTACGGCCAAAGGTGCGGGGCGGGCAAAACAGCTGCCCTAGCCCCGAAGTGAACTTTGATTTTTCCAAGCGAAGCTTATCAAAGTTCTACTTTGGGGTCTGCCAACCCCGACGCTCCGGTCGGGGCTCCGACCTCTTTGAGCGTCGGAGTTGAGTTTGCCCCCGTTCCGCTTGAGCGGGACCGGGGCCGGGGCGACAGCAGATTTTTTAAAAAGGTGCGGAACTCTCCCATTAAATATAGTGAAGCGCCAAGAAAAGAGTTTTGCCGTGCAAACTTACCAGGAACGAAAATAGTCTAGGATATTTTCTTTTCTTTCGCAACGGTCAAAACTTCAGGCGCATTAACTTGCTCGAGGCGGCTTCGTCTGTTGGAATCAGCTCCAAAATATGTTCCAGAGTTGATTGGGCCGCTTCCTTTTTTTCCGACCGAATTTCGTAATCAGCGAGCACGTGAAGGAACTTAACGTTGTCTGGGCTAATTTTTAAAGCCCTCCTCACCGCTTCGATGGCTTGATCAAGCTGTCCTAGCTCCTCGTAGCAAAAACTTAAATTCACGTGCCTGTTGGGTAATTCGGGGCGTAAATGGATTGCTGCCCGGTACGCCGCAATCGCGCCTTCGTATTGACGGAGGTCAAAAAGCGCGGTGCCTAAGCGCGAAAAGTAAGAATCGTTTTGGGGAAACCGACCGCTTAAGTACTCGAACACTTCGCGAGCGTCTGCAAACTTTCTGGCGTCCAGATAGTAGTCCCCCAGGAGCTCGTATGCCCCAGAATCGTCAGGGTCTTTTTTTATCCTCTCCAAAAGTTCTGTTTCGCCGTTTCCAGAAAACCTGCCGTCGCGTTTTGACCCCAAACTCCCCGGAGTTTTTCCAGGATTAACCGGACCGGGCGAGGGATCGCGTTTGACAGCCGGCCCCGGAACGACCCGGTGCGCGAATTTCACGATATTGCTTGTCTTGATGGTATAGTCCTTTGCCACGGCCAGGTAGTGGAGGGTTTTATGGAAAAAGTCAACCGACCATACCTGCAACTTTTTTGCCAAAGTCGCGCTGGCTCGGCGCAGGTCAGCTTTGAAAGTGTTTGGAGCCGAGTCGTCGCCGTTCTCCGGAATGGTCACGTCAGGAATCCGCCGCAAAATCATTACGACGATTACGGCCAAGGACAAAAATGCAATTAGCTCCGGAAAAAACTTGAGCATATTACCAGAAAAGCCCAAAGGACTTCGGACGAAAAATAAGACTTTACTTTTCTCCTAATTGGTAACGGACAAAGCGCGCGATAACTATGTTCTCGCCGACTTTAGAAACCAGATTAGCCAAAAGCTGCCCCATTTTGATTTTTGGATCCTTGACCGAGTATTGTTCCAGCAAGCAAACTTCTTCAAAAAATTTTTCCAGCTTTCCCTCAATGACCCGATCCTGTATTTCCCCTGTCTTGCCGCTTCCAGAAATTTGCTCTCGTAAAATTTCCCTTTCGGCTCTTTCAACCGCATCTGGAACATCGCCCCGCGAAATGTACCGTGGCTGCATAGCGGCCGCTTGCAAAGCCACGTCGTGAACAAAATCCTTAAAATCCGCGGTTTTGGCGACGAAATCTGTTTCGCAATTGACTTCAACCAAGACCCCGACTTTTCCCCCGTGGACATAAGCGTGCACCAAGCCAGAGCGAGCCGCACGAGAAGATTTTTTCTCTGCGGCCGCCAGACCTTTTTTCCTTACCAAGTCCGAGGCGCGCTCCAAGTCTCCGTTAGCTTCCTGCAAAATCTGCAGAGCGTCAGCTACCCCCACGCCGGTCAACTCCCTTAATTTTTTGATCTCTTCAAGACTGGCCATGTGGCTGCTATTTTACTGTCGGTTGGGCTTGCAGATTTTTTCCTTCCAAAACCGCTGCGGCCACGCACTTTGCTATCAGTTCAATTGTCTTGATCGAATCGTCGTTAGCCGGAATGGGAAAATCGATCATGCTCGGGTCGGCGTTGGTATCGGTAATGCCCAAAATTTTCACCTTCATAATCCTGGCTTCCCGCACGGTAATCACGTCCGCATTGCTGTCGGTTACGAAAATTGCGTCCGGAAGCTTTTTGAGGTTTCTTAGACCCTCAAACAAAATGGTATTTTTTTTATGTTCCCGCTCGATCATCAACCGCTCTTTTTTGGTGTAACGGGAAAATTCGGGGCTTCTAATCAATTCTTCCTGCTGAGAAAGCTTGCGAATGGATTTCTGAATGGTGCGAAAGTTGGTTAACGTCCCGCCCAACCAGCGGGTAATGACGAAAGGCGAATCGCAGAGTAACGCTTGCTGCTTGATTACCTCGCGCGCCTGACGTTTGGTGCCGACAAACAGTACCGTTCCCCCGCCCGCCGCTGTCTGTTTAACAAACTCCTGCGCCGCGCGAATAGCGTCGAAGGTTTTTTGAAGATCGATAATATGAAATTTATTGCGCGTGGTAAAAATATACGGCGCCATTTTGGGATTCCAACGAGCGGCCTTGTGTCCGAAATGAGCGCCGGACTTCAAAAGCTCTTCCAGAGTGAGTTCTTGATTCATAAATAAATTTTGTCCCTTATGCCGACCCCCGTCCTCAAATTGCACTAAAGGACCCCGATTCCGCCGCGGCGGGATGTCGGGGCAGGGCTTAAAGCAATGAAATTCGGCCGAGGTGATTGTTAATTGCGCTTACACAGTGTAGCACGAACGCGGCGTGCTGGCAAGAGGCGAGGTAGTTCATTTAGATCTGATGCAAACAAAAAGGGCCGGCGTGACCTTTACAGTCAGCCCGGCTTTGAATCTCTTACCGGTCCGATTTTTTTCTGGTAAACTCGTAGAGAAGTTTTTCGTAGTCAGTCATGACGTGGAATCGAGTCACCGGGAAAACGATTTCCCGATAATTGTACAGAAACGCGCCGTAGGCCTTCTTCGTCGCCAACATTTCTCTTCGCGCGGTAAAATCAAGCCGATTGATCTCTCGCCTTTCAGTCAGCCAGGGGTTTTTGTTGAGTCGAATCCTCCAAACCGGACCAATCAAAGGCAGCGCCTCGAGCTTTAACCCGTAACTTGTGTATCGTCTCAAACCGTGGATCTTGCGGTCCAGATCGCGCGCCAATGCTTCGAGTTGATAATAACGCTTCCGGATACCGGCAACGTCCTCTTCCCCTGCCCCTGCCGCATGCCGTACGCAATCACCGGCCAGTCGCTTGCATAGGTCGCAGAGCCGGTCCAGACGGTCCAAGGCAAATTGGTACTCAAACCAGAATGGCCTGATCACCCTTCCTCCTTTGGGTAAAAAAATACCGCCTTTCAGGCGGTTTGCTCCCTAGATAATAATAGAGATATGAAGCTGGTTTTCGATCTTTGCATTTGCAGTACCCTTGATGAGTTTAAAGAATGGAAATTTTTTGTCAACATACGGTTATCCACAACGCATCCTTGGTAAAGGAAGAGCAAGGGACGAGCAAACCCCAGAATCGGACTTTGACTTGCCCACGAGACAACCAGCGATGGTGCGACTCTTGCGCGCTCTTTAAAAGAATGTTACACTAAGTCCGCTTTCAATTTTTTTAAGCTCATGAAAACCGCGATTCATCCCACTTACTTCCACGACGCAAAAATCGTTTGCGCTTGCGGAAACATCATCGTCACCGGGTCCACCAAACAGGAGATGCGCGTGGACACCTGTTCGAATTGCCATCCGTTTTATAC
>JACQJK010000045.1 GCA_016205055.1 Candidatus Doudnabacteria bacterium | reverse complement strand
GGACGCCGAATTCCGAGAAGGGGGTTTGTGGTTCGGCTCCGAGCTCATGGCCGAGGAGCCAACATCCCGAGCACAAGTCGAGGGACAGCCGAATTTCTGGAATTGCAGCCAAGAAGGATTTTTAAAATAGGTTCTAAACCTTTTTGCCGATATATCGAAAGTTCCCCCCTTGCACCTCGAAAACCCAGTACTCGAGAAGACCTAATCAAATATAAGGGGCGGCTTTTCCTACTTGCCTTTTTCACCCCGCAGGTAAACGGAAATACTGCCGGAGTTGGCCCTTTTCTGTAAGTCCTTAACGGCATTTAATTCGAAATCGGCGTTTTGGGAAAGCTCGGAAAGCGTCCTGGCTAACTCCGTGATTTCCTTGCCGGAAGCATCGTCTTTGGCAAGCTGCGCGAGCAACAGCTGCTCTTGGCGTTGGTATCCTTTGAGTCGGGAAAGGGAATATCTACAATTCTGCTCCATCGCGCTGGGGGTGTCCTTGTAAGAACTAAAATTTTCCAAACGGCCGGCTTCTTCGCCTAAACGACGCATGTCGCGGGCGAACTCGTCAAACGCGCCAATCGGAACATCTCCGACAACGGTGATTGACTGAATCAATTCCAGAACGCCCGGGGGCCGGGCGGGAATCGGCGGGTAATTACTGCCGTTATATTGGTAATCGTAATTGGGGTAGCGGTTGGAATAGTCCGAGGTCACTGTGCCTTTGTGTTTTGAAAACAACTCGGAAACTTTGCCGCGCCAATTCTCCGGATCGCTTGTAACAATGTCCGCGTTTAAACTGCCGGACAGCGCATCTTGAGCAAAAGCGCAAAGATCGTCGGCAACGTTCACGGACGGTTTAAGCGAAGACAGCTGTTTATTCAGCTTTTGATTCGCGCGGTAAAAATAACTGACGCCGAACAGTCCGCCTACAATCGAGACCCCTAAAAGCAAAATCAATAAGATCAAAGCGGCGTTTTTGAGATAAGTCATATGTGGTGCATTAATGAAAAATTTAAAAACTTTTAATCTTTTTCTAAAACTGAAATTACGTAACGAGTCAGCAAAACTACGGCAAGCGTCAGCAATGCGGCGTAGATGAATTTCGCGAGCACCGAATTTTTTTGAATCGGAAAGAGCTGGGCGATGAACGATTGGATGGCGTCGTTCCAAGCCAAGCCGGCGACCAAGCCGAAGGCGCCGACGAGATATCCGGCCGCGCGTTTCCTCACTTCGACTTCAATCCTATTGCCTTCCTGCTTAAGTCGGTTTTTAAAAATGGGATTTTCCACGACACAAGATTAATTGCTCGCTCTGCCCAAAAACCAGTTGACGCTAGAAACCACCAGCGAGAAAACCAGCGCCCACCAAAAGCCGGATACGGAAAAACCCCCGACCAGGCGATCCGCGATCAAAACGAGCGCGGCGTTGATTACCAGCAAAAACAAACCCAGCGTTACGACCGTCACGGGCAAAGTCAAAACCACCAGCACGGGTTTGACCAGGGCGTTCAATAACCCCAAAACGACCGCGACGACCAAGGCGACGGTAAAACTCTCCACCCGCACTCCCGGCAGAACATAGGAGGCCACCAGAACGGCGAGCGCGCTTAACAAAATTTTTAGCAAAATTTTCATCGTTTCAAAGCGGTTATTACCAAGTCAGCAAGATCGCGTTTATTGCCAAGAAGTCGCTGAAATAATCACGGAACGGAATTTGATCATTCACAGTCGCTCCCAAAAAAATCCGCGTTAAAGCATGTAAGTTCTCAACTTCCCCTCCGTCAGTATTATTATAGCACGCGACAATCATTCTCGTGCAAAAAAGAACCCGGCAGCCCAAAACTTGGATTTTATCCAGAATTATTGTAGTATTTCCCTGCAATCGAAAAAACTGACCAGACACACAAAATCAAGGAAACAAAGGTCGAGGCATTGCTTATCATTAACGCCAATTCACTATATGAACTCTGACCACAAGTTTACCCTGGCTGTCGGGGCGCTCGCGCTTGTCGCGGTTCTTCTGGTCGGCTTTGCGGTCACGCAAACCGCTCCCCGCATTTCCTCTCCCCCCACCACCCCAGAGGCGACAGTTACTGACACTGCTCCTGCGACTGGCAAGGTCGACGATGCTGTATCTGCGTTTCTTGCCGATGTCGAGGCCGAACAGAACTTACTTTTGGAAGAGGAAAGCGACCTAGACCTGGTGACTTCTGACGCGAACGCCGCCGGTGAGTTTGGCCAAGCATATGACGAAAATGAACTTTAGAAAACTTTTTCTTACCACAACTGTCTTGGCGCTCACTTTTATCCTTGCGGGCGCGCAGTTCACCAGCGCCCAAGAAGCTTTAAGAAACAGGCGGGCGACCAGCAGCCGAGAAGGTGCTCGTGATAACGCCGCGCTTTGCGTCAGGATCGAACAGTTCAACGCGCGCATCGACGAGCGACTGCGTGAACTGCGGGCCAAACTCCAAGAAAGAAAAAACGAGCGGGAAGAACGACTGCAAGCGCGCCGCGACGAACATAAAGAACGCCGCGACGAACATCGCGAACAAAGGGATGCAAAACGCCAAGAACACTACGATAAGCTCGCCGAGAAAGCGATCACTGACGAACAAAAACAAGCGCTGGCGGCTTTCAGGAGCGCAGTTGAAGATGCTGTGAGCCAAAGGAGGGCGGCCATCGATGCTGCCAACCAGGATTTTCAGCAGGGCATCAAAGACGCGGTGAACGCCCGCAAAGCGACGATTGAAACCGCACGCAGCAACTTTATGTCCAGCATAGACGCGGCCCAAGCCCAAGCTCTTGCTGATTGCCAAGCCGGAGTGGCGGGACCGACCATTGCCGAAACCTTCAAAGCCGCCCTCAAAGCGGCTAAAGACAAGCTGAAAAGCGACTTGCAAGCCGCCGACAAAATACGTACCACGCTTGAATCGCTGCGGGCAACGCGCCGGGAAGCCATAAAAGTGGCAATCGACGACTTTAAAGAAGCGCTCCAGGAAGCCAAAGACGACTTAAAAGCGGCATTGGAAAGCGACGCTCGTGAATCCGAAGAAGAAGAGGAAGAATAATCCCCGTAAAGCGCAAAACATCTAAAGCAAAAACCGTCCGCGCGGCAGCGGACGGTTTTTCTGAACCAAGAAACTTCACTTACTTTGAATTACGAAACGGCAAAATTTTATTCTTCGACCTTGTGGAGAAGCTAAAATTTTGGCTTAGATGCTATAAAAGGTTCCCGACCATTCGGCAGGCTCATGGTGGTGACTCCTCGGCCATGAGCTCGGAGCCGAATGGGCGAAGTCGAATCCACAAGCTCGAACAATATCGAGTTCCGTAATTCACAGTCACTTAAGCCCTGCGCCAAGGTTGTCGCCTCATGGGAAGTCGCTCTTTTCTCAAAGGTGCGAACCCCTGGACTTTCCGTGGGGAGTTTATGCGGCTTTTTCGTATGGAACTTGCCCTTCTGCAACCACCGCCTGGGTCAACGCGTTATAAGCGCTGCGCAACTCGGGCTGAACCGGCGGCCAAACTCCAATTTTGCTTCTGTGTTGGTATGCTTCCGTGTGCTTGAGAGTTTCAAATGAAATAACGACCTGATACAAGACCTCGGAAATTTCCGCGTGCGGCGCCCGGAACGCAACGATCCTTCTGGCTTCATTGATTTTTTCCGGATCTAAAGGTCGATGATCCTCGATCGCCGGAAAAAGTAAGTGAAAAATTTCTTCAAAAGTTTGCCTGGCTTTAAGCCGCACGGTAAACGGCGCCTCCGCAATGTCTCGGGCCAAGCTGGCGGCAACGCCAACGGTCTTTTGCGCCGCACTCTGCGCCGGTCTGGTCAAAATTCGACTCGTCATCGAGCCCTGATTTTCCTCAATCACATCCGAATCGTCATCCAACAGTGCCTGCTCATGCTCCCCCGCAGCAACCCGCACCGCAATCGGCTCGTAATGTTCGATCAACTGCAATAAGCAGGCGTGCTCGGCGCGCAGCACTTGATCAAACCACCCAGGGTAATCCGGCGCTTGCGCCAGTTCACTTAAATGCTGACTGACCTGCGACAGCCGTTCTTTCAAAAAACTGACCAGCGGCGGAGCGTAACCCAGATCGACCGCCCGTAAGTACCGCGGATCCAAATCCTTGGCTGGATCTATGGCTAAAACGTCAAAATACTCGTTTACGTCGGCTGTAATGTCGTCGCCTGGCTGGAAATCCCGCAAGCGCTGTAAGATTTCGTTAATTACCTCTTCTTCGCTCAAAACTTCCTGATCGGCCGGCGGTGTCGCGGGTTGCTCGGATTTTTTTCTGCGCAACTCGACAACCCGCTGTTGGAATGATTCATACTCCTCTTTTAACCCCAGATCCCCTCCCTCCTGTTCCTGCTGGGGTTCTAAAACGGGAATGTGGTTTTCCTGATCGTACTCTCTGCGCTTGCGCGGATCCTGCAAGACCGTCCAGGCCTCGGAAACAAACTGAAAATGAAGAGTATCCCCGGTTGCCAGGTCAGGGTGGAGGACTCGCGCTAATTTCATATACTGCTCGCGGATTTCTTCCGTGGTCGCGTCGTAAGCTACCCCCAAGAGTTGGTAGTAATTTTGGCTTTTAAACTCGCTTTCGCGCCCAGCTTCCCCGGGTCCAAAATTTTCTCCATGAGTCGAGGTTGTGTCCATATTCCCAAAATCAAATGAATTTAGGCGGTCACTACCCGTGTTCCCAGAAATGATAATACAACAACTTCACTAATTCCGAAACCAAAAAGTACAAACCAACCAAGCCGAAAATCAAACCCAAGTGACCGAGCGCTGGCGAGATAAAACGAAACATTTCGTGTCCCAAACTCGTGAAAGGCAGAATGACGGTCGCCATGGCAGCCACCACGCTCAATCCCAGCAACGTCCCCGAAGGGCGTCGGGCTTGCAAAGCAAAAAATCTGGTTCGGATGGAAAACACAAACACCAATTCCGTGATGATACTGGCAATAAACCAATTGGTCTGCAGCACGGCCGGGCCCATCCGGTAAAACAAACCAAAAAACACAAAGTCAAAAACCGTGCTGACCACCCCCAGCAGCGTCGCCAAAAGAGCGATTTCTTTAATATTGTAACTTTTCGGTTTTTTTAAATCATCGCGCTCCACGCGATCGGTGGCAATGGCGATCATCGGAAAATCCGACAGCAAGTTAACCAGCAGCAACTGCAGCGGCAGCATGGGCAGGAACTCCACCACCAAAGAACCAAGCGCCACGGCGTAAAAATTGCCGAAATTCGAAGCCAGGGTGGCCTTGATGTATTTGGTGGTGTTGGCGAAAACTTCCCGGCCGTCTTTGATGCCGTCCACTATGACGTTCAAACTTTTCTTCAACAACACAATGTCCGCCGCCTCTCGCGCAATGTCAGAAGCGCCCGCAACCACCAGCCCGACATTGGCGATTTTCAAAGCCGGCGCGTCGTTAATCCCCTCGCCTAAAAACCCCACTTCGCGCTTGGCCTGCAAGAGCTTGATGATTTGATATTTTTGCTGGGGCGAAACCCGCGCAAACGCCGAGCGCGTCAAAACCGCAGCAAGCTGTTCTACCGCAGGCAGCGACTCGAACTGGTCGCCGGTCATCACCTCGTCCGGGCTTTTAATCAAGCCGACTTGAGTGGCGACAAACCCAGCCACTTCCGGGCTGTCCCCCGTTAAAATTTTCACGGCTACCCCGAGTTTTCCGGCTCGCTGAATAGCCGAGGAAGTCGTGGCTTTAATTGGATCAATAAACGACAGTCCGCCGAGCAGGGATAAAGCATTTTCTTGCGCGGGCTGAAAACGATTTATCCCGCGGGGTAAAAATTTCCTTGCTACCAAGATGACCCGAAAGCCCTGCCGTCCTTGCCCGCTAGCCCAGTTGTCAATATCCCGGCGATGGGTAACTTTGGTTTTGGAACAAAGGGGTAAAATTGCCTCGGGCGCGCCCCGCACGATCAGCACCGACCGATTGTTGGACGCAACCACTACCCCATTTCTGCGACACTTAGGATCAAAAGGAATCTCATCAAGCAGCTTGATTTTCGATCGCTGGCCGCGCTCGCTTTCGGATAATTCCTCCCAAATCGCCTCGTCAAACGGTTCGGTAAAACCCACCCCAGAGCGGGAAGACGCCGCGGCCATGCTCGCGGCCAGCAAAAACTCGCGCGGCGCGGACGAATTGACTTCTTTAACCCGCAATTTGTTTTCCGTGAGCGTCCCGGTTTTGTCGGTGCATAAAACCTCGATGCCGCCCAGGTCTTCAATCGCCGACAGCCGTTTAACCACCACTCTGTTTTTGGCAAGCTTCAGAGCGCCGCGGGATAATGAAAAAGTAGTCACCACGGGCAGGGCTTCTGGAATCACGCTAACCGCAAGCGCAATGGAAAAAAGCACCAGTTCGAAAACATTCAAGCGGTCCCCTTTGACCAAGAGGTTGGCAAGAAAAACAAATACCAAAGTGACGAGGGTGAGGCGCAAAATGAAGCGAGAAAACCGTGCAATGCCTTTTTCAAAAGCGCTTACCCGCACGGATTGCGCGGTCAAACGGCTGATTTCACCAAGCTGGGTTTTCATGCCGGTGGCAAACGCCACACCAACACCGCGTCCGGTAGCCACTGCGGTCCCGGAAAAACCCAAATTTACGGCCTCGTGCATTTGACTTGCCGGCTGGCCTTGCTCGCTTGCGATCTTGGGAACGCTAACCGATTCCCCGGTTAGGACCGATTCATCAAGCGTCAAATTTTCCGCGCTTACAAACCTTAAATCACAAGGCAAAATGTCTCCGGGCTCAACCACCACGACATCGCCGGGCACCAAAAACCGCGACTCGACAGCGACTTCCTGATTTTCCCTAACCACGCGCGCCCGGGGCCGCACGAACTGCTGCAAGAGGCGAAGCGAGTGTTCCGAACGAAACTCCTGATAAAATCCCAGGGTAGCGTTGATCAGCACGAACAAGGAAATCATGGCGGCGTCAATTCCTTCTCCCAAAACCCCGGCGAGCGCCCCGGCGGCGATCAGCAAATAAACGAATGGCGAGCGGAACTGACGCAGCAAGATTTGCCACCAGCGAATTTGCGCAAGGTGCAGTTCGTTAGACCCAAAGCGAATAAATCGCGCGGCGGATTCTTTTTCGGTTAACCCCGACTCGCGCGTTTGCAGAATCTCCAAAAGCTCGCTTTTAGTTTTAACGGCCGCCTCCGAAAACAAGAGCATAAGTTTTTTTGTTTCGAATTTTTCTACTACGGCTCCAATATTCCCTCAATTTGCCCCTCAATGGAAATAATCACTTCTTTCACCGTGGAAAATTGCATCAAAGTTTCGACGATCTGCGCCCGAACGGCTTCCACCAAGCACGCGCTGCTTACCTGGAACGACAAGGTTTGGTCAAAATCCGCGCGCGCAATTCCGTCGGCAATCGCCAAACCCAACAACTTAACCCCAGAATTCAGATAGGTGGTAAAGCCCTGTTCTTGCTCGAGTCGATCCGGACCGCGCAGCAACTCCTCGATTGCCGCTCCAGCCGGCGTCACGGTCTTGGCCACGCGCCGATCCACGGAATGCACTTCCGCGCAAGTCATGGGATTTTTTTGCTTTCGTTCGTTGACGAAAAAAACTTTCAGGGTCGTGCTGGGCACGGCTTTGAAGCGAACGGGAACAGAAACTTTATCCACTTCCGACCCGTCGCGAGGCGAATACTGAAAAACTTCCACTACGCCCGCATTTTGCGCGGGAGCGCGGTACGAGGTTTCGACCCGAAAAAGTCCAAACTGTCCGGTATCCGGGCTGTCGGCGCTAGAAAACCCTTCGGTGAGAATATTGCCGGAGCCGTCTTTGATACGGAAGCTGAATTGGTTTTCAAAAACCCTCGCCGCGCCGATAATCACGGCGGGCAACCCAAGTTCTTGCCAGGCAAGCGGCTCGATTACTTTAATATTGGCATCCAGTCCTTGCCCGGAGCTTTCTACAAAGATTTTATCCCCGGCCTGACACCGCCGCGGGAACGATTCCATCACCGGGTAGCCCCGTGCCAGACATTCCGCAAAGCTATTGGTGTGCCTGGTTTTTTGCCAGTCAAAGTAAAAACACCGGTCGTCATCGCAGCCGATCAAAAAACCGACCGCGCCGATGATAATCAAGGCGGTGCCCGCCAAAAGCAGTGCATTTATCGAAAACTTCCTCATGCAACCATTATACACCAGGAAGTTTAATTCCTGACTTTTCGCCGAAGGATTCTTTGACTAATTTACCCATACTCCAGGCGGCCTGTCTTAACTTTTGCTCATTGATTTCAAACCGGGAAAGCTTCCAGTCCTTCGGCGGACAAATTTCAAAAACTCTTGGTTCATCGTCCAGCGCCAGCATGCGCTGGATCGGCGCGTTGTAGATGACCAGAATATCGGTAGCGTCCGTTGCCAAAACATGACGCATGTGCTGTTTGAGATGACCGTTGATGTTAGTGTCAACATAACGCTGACCGGCGATTGTGACCGGTTTGGGATGGAGCACTGGAACTGAAGTCGAGGCCTCAATTATATTCATAAACTCGCCCGCGTCATAATCGTGCGCCTCCAGATACTCGAACTTTTTATTCTGGTCTAAATTTACCGCCCGGACGTAAAGTTTGGTTCTGCTCCCCAGTACTTTTCCAATCTCGAGCGGAACCTTGGTGCGCATGCACCAGACCAGAAATCGAATATCCACGACTTTCCAAAACCGCCAGGGATTGATAAACCGCCGCGAGGCCGATTCGGAAAAAACCATGGACATTCCTTGGTTGATTTGCTCTGCCAAAAAATAAGCAGCGATCGGAAAGCCCACGGAAACGGTATAAATCGCATCAAACGCGTGGTTCAATCCCAGTTCGGACAAAGCCATCATCGCCCCGCCGCCGCGCACGCCGCGCATGATGCCGCCCCACAAGACCAAAACAACCTTCCGGCCGTCGGCGACCGGAACTTTCTTTCCTCTCCTGGCAAGCAGGCGCTCTACTATCGGATGCATAAGAAAATGCCGGTTCAAGACTTAATCAGCTGTGAATTACGAAACTCGATATTGTTCGAGCTTGTGGATTCGACTTTGCCCATTCGGCTCCGAGCTCATGGCCGAGGAGTCACCACCATGAGCCTGCCGAATGGTCGAGAACCTTTTATAGCATCTAAGCCAAAATTTTAGCTTCT
>JACQJK010000005.1 GCA_016205055.1 Candidatus Doudnabacteria bacterium | reverse complement strand
TTTTCGCTCGTCCGCCACAGGCGGATCGCCTAAAAATTGTTTTTAAAATAGGTTCTAAGCTATATGGTCGAGCCTGACTTAAACAAAATCGGAAAAAGCTCCGCAACCGATCATGCCTCCCGCAGGGCGGAGGAAGAAAAAAAAAGACGCCGGGCGATTTTTCTAAAAAAACTTAAAGTAACTTCGACCTGGTTAGCGATACCGGCGATAATTTTGGCTTTGGGCTTCTGGTGGTACCAAGCACAGCAAAAAAAACTAGCTAATCTTCCAGGCCAGAAGTTTACGATTCAGGGCCAGACCCATATTCCCCCAAGCGCGTCGCACGATCCTTATAATTCCAATCCTCCAACTTCGGGGTCGCACTACGCGGTGCCGGCCGACTGGGGAGTGTACAGGGAGCCGCTCCCGGACGAACAGTTAGTGCATAATCTTGAACACGGCGGGATTTGGATTTCTTATAAGAACCCGGAAGATAAAGAGATGGTAAAACAATTGGAAGATTTAGTAGGAGGATATAAGACCAAGGTGATTCTGACGCCTCGCGCGCAAAACGACGCGCCAATCGCGCTCGCCGCCTGGGGGCGGCTGCAAAAACTGGATAAATTTGACGCTGAAGTGATTCGGCAGTTTATTAAAAACCTCGTTAATAAAGGACCGGAATTCGTGCCTTAATTCAAGCTTGGCAGCAGCCGGGTTTTATGTTAAGGTTAATTTGTCTAAACAGCTAAAAACCCAAGTCGAAATAAAATACCATGGAGAAAGCCCCTAAAAACCTACTTAAAGTTTTTTTCCTACTGGTGATTATTGTGGTACTGGCCGGTTTTACTATTGTGGTGCAAAAGACCCAATTTGCATGGAAGACCCCGGAGATTAACTATAACACGGCGGTTTTCAGAGCCATACAGCTTGCGCCGGTAGTGATTGAACAAGCTTACGCAAACTCGGCGTTTACCCTGAAGGGAAGTATTGAAGTGTCTGATCCTTGCGCGCGGTTAGACACCAACGCCGATTTTTCGGGCGAGGAACAGGAAAAAATTAAACTTATCATCGAAACGACGATTGCCGATCAGGATTGCGCAGGGGCGGCCACAAAGAAAGACTTTATTGTGGTCATACCCACACCGAAATATTCTGCGCTTGATTCGGTAGAAGTCAACGGGCAGTCAGTTGCTTTTGAACTGAAAATCGGACGGTAAGTTGAGCTTGCTTGGTTCGTTTACAAACACTAGCCAGACCAAACTGGCAAACAACTGTTAGCCCTGTATCGTTTTGATTTGAACCTATCTCAAAAATGGCTTTTCAGTCGATCCGCCTGTGGCGGACGAGCGAAAACGACGCAGCGGTTTGCCGGTGTCCGCCTAAGGCGGACGCCAAAAACCGGTGAGTCGTTTGTAGTTCGACCCGTTCGATAAAACTCAGGGTCGCCCTGAGCAGGGCCGAATGGGCGACTCCGCTCACCGTCTCTCCGAGCCTGAGCCGCAGAGCCGAAGGCCCGAACACAAGTCGAGGGACGGCCGAAAGTAACGAGATGCTGCCCAAAGAGAATTTTGAGATAGGTTCCTATGAAAGACCAGCCGCGGTCTTCTTTTGCGCCCACTATTTTGACGATTTTTGGAGCGACCGGCGATTTGTCGGCAAATTATTTACTCCCGGCGCTTTACCATATGGACACCGAAGGCCTACTGCCTTCGGATTTTCGTTTGGTCTGCGTGGGTAGGCGGCCCTTTAATAAAAGAAGTTTTCTGGACTTTATTGCCAAAAAATCAAAAATTCTAAAACCGCTTAAAAAATCGAAAAACCGGGACAGGTTTCTTTCTCACTTAAGCTACTACCGGGGCGACTTTGAGCAGCCCCTGTCGTTTCAGAAGTTAAAACTTCTCCTGGATGACCGCAGAGGAGGAAAACATCGCTGTCACAACCGGCTGTATTATTTTGCCACCTCGCCCGAATTTTTTTCTCCCATCGCAGCTATCTTGCGCGGGAGCGGGTTGCTAGCGGCCTGTGTCAGACACCAACGCAGCACCCGGATTTTGGTGGAGAAGCCCTTTGGGTTTGATTATCCATCGGCGCGCAAACTCAACCGGGAACTGTTGCGTTATTTTCCTGAAAAACAAATTTACCGCATTGATCATTATTTAGCCAAAGAAACCGTGCAAAACCTGATGGTCGTTCGGTTTGCGAACGCCATTTTTGAACCGTTGTGGAATAAAGATTTTATTGACCACGTGGAGATCAGCGCGTTCTACGACGACCGAGTGGGCGGTCGGGCGGCGTTTTACGATCGTACCGGGGCGTTGCGAGACGTAGTGCAAAATCATTTGCTGCAGATTTTATCCTTGATCACCATGGAAGAGCCACGTGAGCTTTTGACCGAATATATCAGGAACGCGAAAGTCCGCATCTTGCGATCCTTGCAGAAGTACAAGCCGTCGGGAGTACGGGGGAGCGTTGTGCGCGGGCAGTACCGGGGGTATTTGAGGGAGATAGGCCACAGTTCCGCCGCGGAAACTTTCGTCGCGTTAAAACTCTTCTTAAATCTCCCGCGCTGGCGGGGCGTGCCGTTTTACTTGCGGACGGGCAAGGGGCTTTCCCGCAAGGTCACCGAGGTAACCGTGCATTTCAAGGAGCTACCCCGCTGTTTATTTGCGGGCTGCGCCGGTAACGTCATGGTTTTTCGCATTCAGCCGGACGAAAGCGTGGAGTTGCGGATTAACAACAAGGTGCCCGGTTTCGGTATCCGGCTGCATCAAGCCAAACTGAAGTTTGGCTACGATTCGGTTTTTACCAAGCATATTCCTTCGGCCTATGAGCGGTTGCTCTTAGATTTTTTTCAGGGCGATCAGCGCTTGTTCATCCGCTCGGACGAAATCGAAGCGGCTTGGCGCTTTATTGACAGCGTCCGCCGTTCTTGGAGAAAATCACCGCTTTTTTCTTACCCTGCGGGCAGCAACGGGCCGACGCAAGCATCCGCCATGATGGAGCGGGACG
This sequence comes from Candidatus Doudnabacteria bacterium, assembly GCA_016205055.1. Classification (GTDB taxonomy): domain Bacteria; phylum Patescibacteriota; class Doudnabacteria; order UBA920; family 2-01-FULL-50-11; genus JACQJK01. The sequence goes on along the minus strand of JACQJK010000005.1, from coordinate 1,418 downwards.
GCCGGGAGTGGTGGACGGGTGTGGATAAAGTGGTAAAATAAAAATGCACACTGCGAATCGGGAGAACTCAACCTTCATTGATAAACTTGCCTGGGTCTTCGTCAAGGATAAAAAGGTTTTAAGCACAAAGTCTCGCGGCAAAGACACCTGGTACATTCCCGGGGGCAAACGGGAAGGTGGAGAAAGCGACGAGCAGGCATTGACTCGAGAAATAAAAGAAGAGTTAAACGTGGCTTTATCGCCGGCCACGATCAGATATCTGGGAACATTTGAGGCCCAAGCCCACGGCAAAGCACAAGGGGTTAAGGTAAGAATGACTTGTTACTCGGCGGATTATTCCGGAAGATTAAAGCCCCGTGGCGAGATTGCCGGACTTACCTTTTTGGATTATCAGGGAAGAAACCAAAGCTCCCCGGTCGATAAATTGATTTTTGATTATTTAAAACAGAAAGACCTGATCAACTGAGCGGATCGGAAAGTTCTGGCGCTTTATGGCTAATTCGATTAAAGAAATAATGACCACCGACGTGGTGACGGTGAGGCCGGAAACGCCGCTGATGACCGCAGTGGAGTTACTGTTAAAAAAAGACTTTAACGGGCTGCCGGTCGTGGACGACTCCGGAAAGCTGGTCGGCATTGTCACCGACGAGGACTTGATTATCAAAGGGTCGTCGATTCACCTGCCGACCTTTTTGAAGTTGTTGCGAGATTTTCAGATTTTTAAAAAAGACGCCGAGTCCATAAGCGCCGAGATTAAAGAGATACTAAAAATGAAAGTTCGCGACATCATGAACCCGGAACCGTTTATGTTAAGCACCGACAGCTCCATAGTTGACGCAATGGACGCTTTTACCCGCCACCATCGAATTAACCCGATTCCCGTTATCGAGCCAAGCGGGAAGGTGGCGGGGATTGTCAGCCGGTATGATTTGCTTAAACTTTACAGCGCGCCGTCTTTGAATTTGGACCGTGAAACCGGCAAGCGGGACTTAGACGAGAATGTGAATCGCTTTGTTGACGACTTTGGCAAACATTTTCTCTTTGTCAGCCGCGCGCGCACCCGCTACTGGTTGGCGGCCAGCATCATTTTTCTCTTGATCGGGTTTGTGATTGCTTTTGCCTTGATTTTACGGGTAAGTTTTTAGAAAAATGCACATTGGGATTATTGGCTTGGGAAGAATGGGTATGCAGATTGCCAGGAGACTGCATAAGAAGCGCTTCAACGTTGTTGCGTGGAATCGAAGCCCCGGTCCCAGACAAAAATTACAATATTTCTTTCGGCGCATATCCCTCTCATCCCTCTCCTCTCCCCCGAAATCGGGGGAGAGGAATAAAAGGAGAGGGGGCGGGGACGTTGTTGATTCAATCCCCGAACTTGTTGAAACGCTTAAAACCCCCAGAATAATCTGGCTCATGCT
>JACQJK010000038.1 GCA_016205055.1 Candidatus Doudnabacteria bacterium | reverse complement strand
GGGGATAACACAGCTCCGGGAGCCGCAATGTATCGGCGAATGCCGATGCGGCGACGTATTCCGCAGAGCCCAAAGGCTCAAGGAATACACCAGCCTTTAGGCTGGGGAGCTTTATTTAGCTCCGGCTTTAGGGCCGGTGCGGGATTTATCCACGCACTTACGCCCGAGGTATTCTGGTGGTGCGGGGTAAAAAAACCCCGACCGAAGCGTCGGGGTTTTTTTTAGTCGGACTTTTCACACTCGCCTGCCCAGGGGCCGGGCACAGCTTGTCTTTGCAAGAGCGGTTTTGGCTAAATATCTCATCCGCTTTGGCGGATGGGTTTTTACTTTCCGGGTTTTATTATCCCTTAGACGAACACCCTGCCGGAAGCGACATGTGGTGAGCGAAGTCGAACCAAGTCGAGAGTTGGAGATTCAGAATCAGTCCTAGGGCCGGGGTTCCCCCGACCCTAGGACACCAAGGATCGTGGAGGATTAATTCACCGACAAGGTCTTGGGAGCGGCCAGCATCTGCACTACCAGGGTGTAAGTTTTTCCCCGGATATGAACTTTTTGCACGCTCACTCCAACGTCAGAGTAATGAGGGTTTAACAGATTTTTTTTGTGCGCGGGGCTTGTAAGCCAGGCGCGCACGAGTTTTTGCGCGTCGTCAAAATTAATCGCTAAATTTTCTCCGGCTGACGCGTAGGCGTAGTCGTTTTTAACAATCCAGTGCCACGGTCCTGTGCCTGCCGGCGAATTATGCGAAAAATATCCCATGCCGGCCATGTCAGAGAGCTTTTCCGCCGAGGCGGCGGACAGTTTTTGATTTTGGGTTAACGGAGGCAACCCGGAGCTGGCGCGAGCCAAGTTGGTGGCGGAAATTATCTGTTCGGCTTCGATTGTGTTCGGCGCACTTGGCTGCACGGAAAATCCAAAAGCGAACAACGCGATGCCCAGCGCAAAAAATTTTGCCGAGCGAAATAACATTATATTTTTGTTTTTGTTTCGAAAATGTCAACGGGCGCGCAAGCCGCACCCCCAACACTCTAATTATATCACAAAATCATGCGGGTTGCAACTTGAAAAAAATCTGTTAGAGTTAAGACCATGGAAAAGCTAGTGGCGCGGCTCAAAGATTCAGGAATTTTAAAGAGCCCCAACATCATAAGTGGCTTACTGGCCGCTGATCGCAAGTATTTTGTCCCCGCGGATTTAAAGGAACATGCATACGAGGACAGCCCGTTGCCAATCGGGCAAGGGCAGACCATTTCCCAGCCCTATACCGTTGCGTTCATGCTTGAGCTTTTAAGTGTTACAAGCGGCGCCAAGGTTTTAGACGTCGGGTTCGGCTCCGGCTGGACCACGGCTATTTTAAGTTTTTTGGTTGGCAACAAAGGCGAGGTTTGGGCACTAGAGCGCGACAGAAGTGTTTATCAATTCGGACAAGACAACCTTGCGCGAGCCGGATTTTCCAAAAAAAATATCCATTTGTTAAACTTATCCGGATGGAACGGTTATGATAAGGCGGCGCCCTACGACCGCATTCTGGTTTCCGCCGCCGCCGGACAAGTGCCGCCCGCTTTAATGAGTCAACTGCGGAATCGGGGGAGGATGATTATTCCGGTTTGGTCGGGCAACGAGCAGGAGATCAGGATGATTGACAAAAGCGCAACCGGCGAGATTTCCGAACAGCGGTTTCCCGGATTTGTCTTTGTTCCTTTGGTCAAAGAGTAACCGGGCTCCACTTTCACCCGGCAGTCTCGCGCGCGGGTAAAAAATATGAAAGATTACTACAAAACAACCGCGGTCCCAAACCACACTCTTAGAAAAATTTTCGCTCTAACCGTAGTTTTGGCATTGTTGATCGTTTCAGCTTTGGGAATTTACGGTCATTCCAAACTCGAGGAGCCGCTGACTTATTTTTCCGACCCTCGCGAGTTTGAGGTTAAAAAAGGCGAGTCGGTTTCGTCCGTGGGCCAGCGCCTGCAGGAAGAACATCTCATCGCTTCGGTTTTTTCTTTTCGGCTTTACGCTTTTTTTCGACCCGAGTCCAAAGTCCAGGCCGGCAAGTTTTTGCTTGACAGCAACATGACGGTCAAGCAAATTTTGGAAAATTTAAGCTACGGCCGCGGCTTGGCTGATGAAATCAAAGTGACCTTTGTGGAAGGAGAGACGGCTGCGGAATTCGCCCAAAAATTGGAGCAAGCGGGCTTGGTGAGCCGTGACGGCTTTGTGGCCGCAGTCAGGGGTTTTTCCAAAAGCGTTGATTATGATTTTTTTTCCGGCAAACCGTCAAGCGCGACCTTGGAAGGGTACCTTTTCCCCGACACCTATTTTTTTTCCAAAAATTCCTCGGCCGAAGACGTAATCGGCAAGATGTTGGAAAATTTCGGCCGCAAGCTGGACGGGAAACTGCGCGCGGAAATTTTGCGGCAAGGAAAAACTATTTTCGAGATTGTGACCATGGCTGCTTTGGTGGAAGGCGAGGTGGGCAGGAATTTCAAGCCCGGAACGGTATTGAGCAAAGCCGAACAGGAACGGTTGTCCATCGAGCGGCGGCTGGTAGCCGGCGTATTTTACAACCGCCTACGAGCAAATCGCGCGCTTGAGTCTGACGCGACGATTTCTTACATTACCGGAAAAAAGCGGGCCAGCGCGACTTTGGAAGAAACTCGGCTCGATCATCCGTATAACACTTACCGCAATCGAGGACTGCCTCCCGGTCCGATCAACAACCCTTCGCTGGATTCGATTTTAGCCGCGGTTAGGCCTGCCGAAACGGACTATTTTTATTTCCTGTCCAAACCCGACGGCGAAGCGGTGTTTTCCAAAACTCTTGACGAACATAACGAAAATAAGGCAAGATACTTGGATTGATGGAGTATCAAAGGAGGCCGTGATGAAGGACTTGCTGGTTCGCGTGAAGCGTGATTTCGTTGTGGTCGTAAAAGATAGGCGCGGGTGGCAGATTTTGATTGGCGCTATGCTGGTCACGGCGATCGCCCCGTGGCTTCTTGGCTGGGTTGTCAAGGTCGTGATCAAGCATTTTCTGTTTCCGTTCGCGATCGTCTTTGCCATAGCCGTTTGCTGGTTCATGGCGTGGAACAACACCAAACTGCGGGAAGCAGAAGCCAAAAAGGACGGTTCTGACATGATTCACTGCTTTGCCATGCTCTGGGGGCTGTGTGGTTTTTTCGGAGCGATTTTACTCCTTAACCACGCCACCCCGCCTGCCGTCAGCAAATCCGTCGCGGCCGCGATTAACTGGCTGATCCGAATTTTTTGACCGTCCCTCATTAGTGGGCGGTTTTTTACTTATCTCCGCCGAAATCCACTCCGACGTGACGTCGGAGTGGATACCCCGTCTTCGTCCGCTCATGAGGCGCACTTCTGCGGAGCCGGCAAGTCGAGGAGAATAACCCTTCCGAAGCTCGCCACAGGTGAGTGTCCGAAGCTACCGTGGGCGTAAGCCCACGGTAGCTTCATTCTGAAAAAAACGACTAAGCGCTTCGTGTATGTCTCCACTATACGACCGCGAATAGAGACATACAGAAGGCATTAGATCATTATTAGTGCAGTCTGCACATGTGCCATCATTTTAGCTTGACATCCTTTTTTATCTTGATATAATGCAGTTAATTGAATATTCCCAAAGACAGTCCCGACGTAAAGTCGGGATCCCGACTGACTATAAATTATTTTTAGTGGACGTCGGGATAGGTACTCTGGGCGAAGCCCAGAATAAATCCTGCCGAGGAACAAAGTGGTCGGTAGTTTGCCGTGAGGAGTGATGCAAAATATCGAACAACACCTCGGTTTGTAGCCCGAGTTTTTTATTATGTAACGCACAACTTGTAACACATAACATGCCCACAGGTTCAGAAAGTTCAATGTTACATGTTGCAAGTTCCATTCTCATTCTTACTTATGGCGAAGACTCGAGCAAAAAAGATTGAGATAGTCTCCTCGCTGGTTGAAGGTCTGAAAGCGGCCAAATTGATCGTGCTGTCAGAGGTTAAGGGTCTGAACATGGCCGATACCACCAAGTTAAGAGCGCTACTTAAAAAAGAACAGGTTGGCCACAAAGTGGTGAAGATTTCTCTTTTGAAATTGGCTTTAAGGCGTTTAGGCATAAAGACCGAAAATTTGCAACTCACCACGCAAGTGGCGGTTAGTTATGCCGACGACGAAACCGCTCCGGCCAGGATTTTGAAAGATTTTTCCAGATCAAATCAGCAGTTAAAATTGCTCGGCGGGTTTTTGGAAAAAGAGTACCTTGATGCCGGACGAATTTCCGCGCTGGCAAGCATCCCCCCGCGGCCGGTGTTGTTGGGCCAGCTGGTTGGGGCTTTGTCCGGATCCCTGCGCGGGCTAGCCACAGTGCTGTCGGGCTCGCACAGGGGATTGGTGCAAGTATTGTCGCAGGTTAAAAAATAAGTATAGGACTTACGCGCTTCCCGCTCTCAAGCCCCGGCGGAGCCGGGCTTGGAAGCGGGTTTACCACCCAAAAAATCTTTGATTTTTTGGGAACCCGGTTTGGCCAATTTCTTCGTTAAAATCTCCGCTTTCGGCTCAACGTAGCTTACTACGTTTCGCCTCAATGCTCGATTTTGCCTCGAACTTGGCTCAAACGCGTAAGTCCTAATCATTCAAAATCAGACCAAGCTAGTTGATTCTGTAAATTTTTATACCTTCAATTTCTTTTAGCAGTTCAAACGCCTCGTCTTTTGCAAGATCAACCATTGCATCATTCTTTGTGTCTTCCATTATGAAATTCGCCTCATATTTTTTTATGGCCTGCGCAAAATCCGAATTGAAAAACTCCAGATATTCTTGCTGAAGCGCACTGATTTCTTCTTTTGTATAACAACGATGGCAGTTTTCGCTGTAACGCCGGTAATATCCCGATAAAATAGTGTCTAATTCGGCAGTATTCGCATTGATAAAGTTTTCGATATTCTCGCGGGTTGCCCCGAATAGCCGTAATTTTACAAAAAAGGTGTGTTTGATTCGCTCGTCTGGGATAAGATAAAGTTCGTCGGTACGCAGAAAGGCGTAGCGAAAATGGGTCGTATAAACCGGCAGCCAAGTTGAAAAAAAATCATTAGCCAGGACGACGCTCCCGCGCGGCGCACTTTCGTTAAGCCAGCCAAACACCTCGGCATAGCGTTGCAGAGTCGCAAACTCGTTTTGATTTTTTGTGTGGTAAAAGGTTTTTTGGGACAGTACGCCGTTGCTAAGAGCAGCTAGAGCGATAACGGTGAAAAGCGCGATTTTAATGATCTTTTGTTTTTTAAAAAGTTCGAAAACCACGACCAGCGCGAGTAAAATCGAAAAGGGCACGATGTAATACCAGTGCCAGTGTCCGGGAAAAAGCCGGTATCCGGTTATAATTTGCTGGTTGATTAAAATCCACAGCGCCAATACCGGCGTAATCAGAAACCAGAAAAGCGATCTGTTTTTGGTGTACCAAAAATATACGCCGCACAAGATAAGATCAAGAAATAGAAGCGTGCTAAAAACCGGAAACCGGGAAGGCAATAAAACTTGCCGTTCTTTGACGGTTTCGTAGAGGGAGTGGTTTAGTAAATTAAAAAAGTTGATCCAGTACGGAGCCGCAACGACTAGGCCGAGAAGAATAATTTTTAGAATATTTTTTGTTCCTCCAAAGTCTTTTTTGATTAAACCGATCGCCAGCAGCAATCCCAAGATGCCGCCTGCCAAAGTCCAGGAAAAGGGATAGATGTAAAATAAAAAGC
>JACQJK010000027.1 GCA_016205055.1 Candidatus Doudnabacteria bacterium | reverse complement strand
GTAATAACTCCTCCCAACCTCCTCTTAAATAAAGAGCAGGGGCAAAAATAACATGCCTCACATCGAACAACTCCTAAAAAAACTCGGGTTTTCGCAAAATGAGGCCAAAGTGTATTTGGCCGCTCTTGAAACAGGCCTATCCTCGGCGCAAGATATCGCGCAAAAAGCCGGGATCAAACGCACGACTGGTTATTCGGTTTTGGCATATTTAGTGAGCCGCGGGGTAGTGGGCAAGACGAAAATAAAAGGGAAAACCAGATTTTTGGCCGAACCGCCCGAACGGTTGCTCACTCTCATCGGAGAACTCGAACGTGGAATCAAACAAATACTCCCCGAACTTTCAGCGGTTTATAACCAAAAGGAAACCAAACCAAAAATCACTTTTTTTGAAGGCGCGACTGCGGTGCAAAAAGTCTATGATGACACATTGCAAGAAAAACCAACAGAGATACTGGAATGGAATACTAACGCCTACTTTGAAGGCAAAAGCCAGGTTGACTCGGAATACATTCAAAAACGCGTGGACTTGAATATCCACGCACGCAGAATCGCCAGTCAAGGCTCGCAATGGGATGAAAAACACCGCTACCTGGACCAAAAAGAACTGGCCCAAACGCTGATCGTACCAAAAGAAAACTTCGAGCCAAAAATCGAAGTCAACATTTACAATAACAAAATAGCTTTCTTAAACTACGCAGAAAGCCTGTCGGTGATCATTGAAAGCCCGGCTATAGCCCAGGCCATGAAGCAGGCCTACGAACTTTCCTGGCGGGGCGCGAAAAGCATCGCGGCGATGAAATAAACTCGTGCTTTTACAGAACAAAAACCCCGCCTCGAGCGAAGTCGAGAGGCGGGGTTTTTACCTCAAGTAAAATTATGCCGCGATTGGCTCGGCCGTTTTTTCCGCCTCAACCCTGGCCGCTTCGGCTTTCGCGTCGGCCAGGCGCTCCTCGTAACCGGTTCCGGCCGGAATCAGTTTGCCGATAATCACGTTCTCTTTCAACCCGCGCAAATTATCGGTCTTGCCCGATACTGCCGCGTCAATGAGCACTTTCGTAGTTTCCTGGAAAGAGGCCGCGGCTAAAAACGAGTCGGTGTTCAAACTTGCTTTGGTGATGCCCATCAACACTTGCTCGACCTGCAACGGCTTTTTCCCTTGCTTTGTCAAGTCCTCATTAATCCGGACTGCCAGGTTACGCTCCACCAGTTCGCCTTCAATCAAACCGCTGTCACCGGGATTCGTTACGCGCATTTTAGCGAACATTTGCTTCACGATGATTTCCACGTGCTTATCGTGAATGTTCTGCCCTTGGGAAGTATAAATTTGCTGGACGCCGTGAATAACATACTCTTGAGTTGCCTCCGTGCCGCGCAAACTTAGGAGTTGCTGCAGATCAAGGTTCCCTTCGGTCAACGGATGACCCTTCTTCACTTCGTCGCCGTCCTTGACCAAAAACGCAATGTTGGAAGGCACAGAATATTCCTTGAAGCTCTCCGCTTCTCTTTTGATCACTAGCTTTTTACCCTCCGTCTCGTCAACGACAATCTCCACTCGCCCGGGATTTTTGGCCTTGACAGTGTTGCCTTGCTTATCGACGAATAACGGTTCGTCCTTTTCGACCTGTTCGCCCGCAGACAGTTGTAACTTTGCGTCTCCGATCCGGTACTCGTCTTGTAGAGGGGACAAAGCGGCGACTTTTATAATCATTTCTTTAGTATTGGGATGTGTAATGCTGACTTGGCCGTCAATCTCGCTGACTGTGGCCTGACCCTTAGGCGGCCGGGCTTCAAACAACTCCTCGACCCGCGGTAGCCCTTGGGTAATATCTAAACCCGCAACCCCGCCGGTATGAAAGGTTCTCATGGTCAACTGCGTGCCTGGCTCGCCGATGGCTTGCGCGGCCACAATGCCAACTGCGGTGCCCAGCTTGACCGGGCGATTAAATCCTAAATCTAAACCATAACACTTCCGGCAAGCTCCCCGGGACAGCAAACAATGCATCAACGAACGGGTATAGACCTCCTGCACTGTCGAACGGTCAATTTGTTCGGCGGCGTGCTCGTCGATTTCCTGATCGGCTTGCACAATGGCTTCCTTGGTTTTCGGATCAACCACCTCTTGGATAACAAAGCGGCCAAACACCAAGTCGGAAAAATTTTTGCCCAAAGCGGCGGCCTGATCGCGTTTTACCCAGCGTCCGCGTTTACTGCCGCAGTCCTCTTCGTTAATCACAAGGTCTTGAGAAACGTCGATTAACCGCCGGGTCAGATACCCTGCGTCGGCAGTCCGCAAGGCCGTGTCGGTCATGCCTTTTCTGGAGCCGTGAGTGGAAATGAAGTACTCCAAAACATCCAAGCCCTCTTTAAAACTGGCTTTCGCCGGCAGTTCAATAACTTCACCGGCTGGGTTAACCACTAAACCCTTCATCCCGCTCATTTGGGCCACCTGGGAGATCGAACCGCGAGCGCCGGAAACCACCATCAGGGAAACCATGCCGTGCTGATCAAGCCCTTGACTGACCGCCTCGGACACGCGATCGCGCACTTCGGCCCAGATCTCCACCACGCGGTTATATCGTTCGGTTTCGGTAAGCAGTCCCTCGTGATACTGTTCGTAGGTTTCGTTGACCTGGGCTTCCGCTCCTTTGACCAAATCCGCCTTGACCCCTGGCACGGCCAGATCGTCCATGCCCCAGGAAATACCCGACTTGGTAGCGTAAGTAAACCCGATGCGCTTGATCTCGTCTAATAATTCCGCGGTTGCGGCAATACCAAATTTTTTGTAATGATCACGGATTAAACGTTTGATGCGTTTAGTATCGAACACGTCGTTGATAAATCCAAACTCTTCCGGCAACGCCTGATTGACGACGATCCGCCCCATGCAAGTTTCAACGAGTTTACCGTTTAGGCGAACTTTGATTTTGGCTTTCAGCGCTACCACGCCGGACTGGTAAGCAAGTAGGGCCTCTTCCGTATCGGCGAATATCTTGCCTTCCCCGCGCATTCCCGCTTTGATGTGAGTAATGTAGTAACAACCCAAGACCATGTCTTTGGTCGGCGCCATGACCGGCTCGCCGGAAGCGGGTTTTAAAAGATTCACGGAAGAAAGCATGATATTTTTTGCTTCTTCTTGGGCCGGCTCGGTCAACGGCACGTGCACGGCCATCTGGTCGCCGTCAAAGTCGGCGTTAAAGGCCGCGCAGACGAGGGGGTGAATTTGAATCGCTTTACCTTCGATCAACACCGGCTGGAAGGCCTGAAAACCCAAACGG
>JACQJK010000028.1 GCA_016205055.1 Candidatus Doudnabacteria bacterium | reverse complement strand
GCCAAGAAGGATTTTTAAAATAGGTTCTCAATAGGACTGGTAATTGCGGCGCAGGGTTCTCCGCGAAAACAATAATAGATGGTGTTTATGAGCCGTAAGTCGATGTAGGCGAGCTTATCTATACTCGTGAGTGGAATCTGCCTTTTTAAAACCAGTTCCAAAGCCCGCAGCTGCGCGTCGAAACTAGCATCCACATCAAAATAAGCAATCCACCCGGTATTAGATTCCACGAAAAGGTCGGGAGAATTTTTATCCGGGAAGGTGACCTCCTTGATTCGAATTCCGATTTTGGCGCTCCAATCTTTTTGCAGGTCGGCGACAAAATTATACTGCCTTTGAATATCAAGTTTCTCTCCCACCGCAACTGGTGCGGGTTTGTGCTCGGAAAAAATCACATAGGCATCCGTGGCAGTAGCGTAGCCGGCGGGCAGCTCTTCGGAAAGGACGAAATCCGAGGAAACATAGTAGTACCGCTCAACTGATCGCCAAATCGCTATCGGGAGGCGCTCGGTGAAAGAAAAAATAATCTTGTCCGGCCAGACCCGCGCGAATGAACTAATTTCTAGAATTTGAGCGGAGCGGGACTTAAGCAAGCCAGCAACGTTGCCCTTGTTTAAAAGCAGTAAGTGATTTTTGGGCACGAGGCCGAAAAATTTACTGTTTTTTTGCTCGTCAAACCAGCTGACCACATCGACAGCTTTAATGTGTGCAGTGTCGGAAACTTCGATTTGCTTAACCACAAAAAAATCGCTTGTAAGAAAAAAATACGATCCGGACAAAACGCCCAGAGCAATTATCCAAGCCAAATACCGCGTGCCCCGAAATGTTTTTGATAAGGAAAGATTGGTCTGCGCTCTCGGTGAGACTTTGGGGAATCGGGGGCGGACGCGCGCGGCGCGAATCTTCTGCTGAAAAATTTTTTCGCGGAATCTGGAGCCGAAACGCCGGCCGTCTTGCGATTTAAGTGAAAAAAAAGACATTTCAGATCAGCCCCACAAGTCACTGTGGCTCAAAAGCCAAACGGATTAGGATCTCAAGCAAACGCCGAAAGCTAATGCCGGCGGCGGCGGCGGCTTGCGGAACCAATGAGGTTGGGGTCATTCCAGGAATGGTGTTAATTTCCAAAAAGTAAAAACGACCGGCATTATCCAAAATGAAATCTGACCGGGTCACTCCCCTGCAACCCAAGGCCTTATGGGCTTTGACAGCAAGCAGCTTAACCAGTTGTTCCTGCTCGCGCGTGATCGGTGCTGGAATAATATGTTCTGACCCCCCGGTTTCGTATTTAGCGGAGTAATCGTAAAATACCGATTTTTTCCAAGGGATAATTTCTATAACTGGCAAGGCGCTGGGGTCGTCGTTTCCCAAAACCGGAACCGTGATTTCACGCCCCCGGATATATGGTTCGATCAAAACCTCGCTGTCGTAGCGAAACGCTCTCCTTAAAGCAGTAATGACCGCCGAACGCCCGGCGGCTATGGTCACGCCCAAGGACGACCCCATGCGGTTCGGCTTGATGATCAAGCGTCCGTGGTTCTGATCAACGAAATGTTGAATCTTTTTTTTCGAATCTTTTTTTTTCACCACTAAATCCGGCGCAACCGGCAGGCCCACAGCGGCCAGCAATCTTTTGGTGCGCGCTTTATCCATAGCCAGGGAAGAAGCCAATACCCCGGAACAAGTAAAGGGAATTTTTAACAATTCTAACATGCCCTGAATCGTCCCATCTTCGCCGCCCGGGCCATGAAGCGCCAGGAGCGCCACGTCAATTTTACTGCGTGAATCCTTATCAACGGCGATCAACTGCTTGGTCGAGGTCGCCTTCAAAACCGTAATCTTCCTGCTGATTCGCGCAATCGTAGGGCTGGCGACCAGCCATTTTCCCCGGGAAGAAATCTCAATCGGCAAAACATTATACTTTTCCGCATTAAGATGCTGGGCAATCGTTTCCCCGGTACGCAAAGATACTCCCCGCTCCGCAGAGGTGCCGCCGAAAATGAGAGCTACGTTGAGTTTTTTTTTCCTCGACATGGAGCGATTATACTACTTCTCTTCTCAAATAAGATGGAAAACGAACAAGGAGTTCGCGCGGATTTCTAATCCCGCAAGTTTTTCCCACATTCTCTACAGAATTTCGATCGTCGGGATTATTGCTAAAAACGACCACTTCCTCACCCTCCTTGGGGTTCTGGAGCCCTGATATGTCAATGGTAGTCATGTTCATGCTCACACGACCAATAATCGGGCAAATCTGGCCCCTGACTAAAAGAACTCCTTTATTGGAAAGGCGCAGATCCACACCCTCATTATATCCAACAGGCACTGTGGCCACGATCATGTCGCCAGGCGCGCAGAATAACCGACTGTAGCCGATGTAATCGCCCTTCTCGACTTTTTTGAATCCCGTCAAAACCGATTTCATTTCCAGAGCGGGCTTGAGATCAACTTTCGCCCGGGGTGCAACGTTTATACCATACAAACCAATGCCAAGCCGACAAACGTTTCCTTCAATTTCGCTGGCGTAAGCAATCCCTGCGGTCGCGGCCGCGTGGATAAATTGCAGATTATCAAGCGCTTTTCTAGCGATTTTTGCGGTTTCATTCCAGGTCGAAATTTGTTGTTTGGTAAAAGATTCATCGGGATTATCCGCATCCGCAAAGTGAGTGTATACTCCCTCCAGTATAATATTGGGATTGCTTTTTATAAGCCGGAGGGCCTCTCCAAGCTCGCTCGCAAGAATGCCCAGGCGATGCATACCGGTGTCAACTTTCAGCTGAAAGTATCCGGGATATTTGAGTCTTGATGCCAGAATTTTTAGACGCTCGAGGTTGAAAACCGAAAACGAAACATCTTTGAGCGTCCTTTTGGTCATGAGCTCTTCGCGGGTATAGCCCATGATTAAAATTTTAGACTTTATCCTTGCTCGTCTCAAAGACAAGGCCTCAAAAAATGAATCGACCGCAAAAAAAGGCGGCGACAGTCTGTCAAGAATCGCGGCAACTTCAACCAGCCCGTGTCCGTAGGCATTGCTTTTCAAAACCGGGGCGAATTGGACACCCGGATACTTTCTTTGATAAGCACGCAAATTGTCAGTAAGCGAGTCACTGAAAATTGAAATTCTGATCAAAGGGTCATACTTAACGCGGGGCGCAATGATTTTTCCAATTATTTCGTTAAGCATGTGCCGGCTTTGTTCGCGGGGCGTTTTGATTAATGGTCAGCAAACCTATCTCAAAAATAATTTTTTACGATAATGGATTGCCCCATCATCTAATGATATTCTTTCCTACATACCTTTGCAGCACTTTTGGCACTTTTACCGACCCGTCTTTTTGCTGATAATT
>JACQJK010000032.1 GCA_016205055.1 Candidatus Doudnabacteria bacterium | reverse complement strand
TTTGGTGCCCTGCCAAGAAAACTACCGTTTTGAAATTAAATTTAGAAATTAATTAATAAAAACACTCTATGACAAAGTCAGAAATGCTCCAACACTTGGCGGAAAAGCTTAGCAAAACCCGCAAAGAAGTCGGGGAAATGCTTGACGCCTTGGCCGCAGTGGCTTACGAAGAGACCAAGAAGTCCGGCGAGTTTACGATCCCCGGGGTCGGCAAGCTCGTTAAAAAGCACCGGGCGGAACGGATGGGCAGGAATCCGGCGACCGGGGAACAGATCAAGATTCCGGCCAAGACCGTGGTGAAGTTCCGTGTGGCAAAGGCCGCCAAGGAAGCGATTTTGTAAGGTTATCTAAACCGTCCGTTTTGCGGGCGGTTTTAGTGTCTTGGCAATTGTAAAGCCGGCTTTACATAAATTAATTTCCCTTTTATGAACAAAACAGCAGTTGCCGTAATCGTTATTGCGGTACTTATCGGAGGGGGTTATTGGTTTTTTTCCAGCCAACCGGGAAACGTGGACGAGTCTTCTTCCATGAGCGAGGAAAAAGAAAAGATGATGTCTGAAGATAGTCCTGGGGAAATGATGGAAAACCAAGAGATGATGGAAGACGATAAGATGGGCGATGATAGTATGATGGATAAGCCCGTTACCATAAAATTCACAAGTTCCGGCTTTGAGCCGTCGGAAGTCACCGTTAAAAAAGGCGAAAGCGTAAAGTGGGTGAATGAATCCAGCATATCGACTTGGCCGGCCTCGGCCAACCACCCGTCGCACGTGGGCTACCCGACGACGGGCGGTTGTTTAGGCAGCACGTTTGATGCCTGCAAGGGTTTGGCTAAAGGTGAATCGTGGACGTTTCAGTTCGATTTTTTCGGCACCTGGAATTATCACGATCATTTGAATCCCACCAGGTACGGCAAGGTCATAGTTGGTGAATAATCGCAGTTTCGGACAAAGCCCCGCGGATAAAGCGGGGCTTTTTAAGATTTATACCCGAAACAAAAACGAGCCTGCTGTTAGGTGCATGCGTTCAGGGTTTTTATCCCCGCATCAGAACAAGGTTCTGAAATCGCGTCTTACACACCGTTCACCGGCTCGTTTTTGTTTCGCCGCGGTTTTGGAAGAGGTTCCTGCTGAATTTGTTTTTTAGGCAGTTACACCGCCCAGCGTTTGTGGAACTAATATTATTTTCCAAAAACCGCGTGGAAGGGACCCAGGTATCCATAGGGGGTCTCCTTTCGCCCTCATTTTTAATCCGGTTGGCCTGGCTGTCAAGGGTGCAGGCGTTTTTTTGCTAGATTAAGAGGTTTTGAACTTTTTACGACCCCCGGGAGCGGCCGCATACCCCGTCCTCCTTAGGCGAACGGGGGGTTAGAGGAGCTGTGGCTTCGGCCCGACCGAACGATCCGCCGCGGCGGAGAAAAGCGAGGATTCATGATTATTTTTGCGTTTTGATGGAAATTTCTTTTGCCTTCTCGTCCAGCACCACGCTATTGCCTTCTTTGATTTCGCCGCTGACGATGAGCAAAGCGAGTTTATCCAGGATTTTCTTTTGGATCAGGCGTTTCAGGGGTCGCGCGCCGAATTCCGGATCGTATCCTTGGTCAACCAGCAGGGTCTTGATCGGCCCTTTGATCTGCAGTTTTATTTTTTTCAGCAGCAGCCGCTTTTTTACTTCCTCCAGCTGCAGCTCGACGATTTCTTCCACCTTCTCCTTAGTCAGCGGATGAAAGAAGATAACTTCGTCGAGCCGATTCAAAAATTCCGGTCGAAAAGTTTTTTTCAAAATGTCCAGCACCCGCTCTTTCATTGCGTCCTCGTTGATGGTTTCTTCCCGTTTCTCCGCAAAACCCAAAGAGTATTGCTTTAAAATGTCAGAGCCGAGATTGGACGTCATGACGATGATCGTGTTTTTGAAATTTACCCGCCGGCCCTTGGCGTCGGTTAAATGTCCTTCGTCCAGGATTTGCAGGAGCGAGTTAAAGATTTCCGGATGGGCTTTTTCCACTTCGTCGAATAAGATCACCGAATAGGGCTTATGCCGCACTTGTTCGGTGAGTTGTCCGCCTTCCTCGTACCCCACGTAGCCGGGGGGCGAGCCGATGAACTTGGAAACCGAGTGCGATTCCGAGTATTCCGACATATCCACCCGAATCAGGGCTTTCTCGTCATTAAACAAAAATTCGGCCAAGGCCTTGGCGGTTTCGGTTTTGCCCACTCCGGTCGGGCCCATGAAAACAAAACTGCCGATCGGCCGGTTGGCTTCGGCAATGCCGGCCCGCGAGCGCCGGACGGCGTTTGCCACCGCGGCCAGCGCTTCTTCTTGCCCGATGACGCGACGCTTGAGCGCTGCTTCCATGTCTTTGAGTTTTTCGCTTTCCGATTGCAGCATTTTTTCCACCGGGATCCCGGTGGCGCGGGAAATAACGTGAGCAATGTCTTCGCTGGTGATTTCCTCTTTGAGGATGGCGTGTTTTTTTTGCAGCTGGGCGAGTTGCTTTTCCGCAGCGCTAATTTGCTTTTCCAAATCGGGAATTTTGCCGTAGCGAATTTCCGCCACCGTGTTCAGGTC
>JACQJK010000006.1 GCA_016205055.1 Candidatus Doudnabacteria bacterium | reverse complement strand
TTTTCGCTCGTCCGCCACAGGCGGATCGCCTAAAAATTGTTTTTAAAATAGGTTCTAGTATAATACATGCGCTTTCTAAAATTTAGAGATACGCACAGCCCATGAAAATTACCAAACTGATTATTCCTGTTGCTGGTTTCGGCACCAGATTTTTACCGGTCACCAAAGCCCTCCCGAAAGAAATGCTGCCCATTTTGGACAAGCCCGCGGTTCAGTATATCGTCGAGGAGGCCGTGGCCTCGGGCATCGAGGATATTATTTTGGTTACCGGCCAGAACAAACGAGCGGTGGAGGACCATTTTGATTATAACCCGGAACTTGAGGATTGGTTGCGGCATACGCGCAAAACCGATCAGCTTAAACAGATTCGTGAGATTGCGCAGTTGGCAAACTTCATCTACGTTCGGCAAAAGGGCCCTTACGGCAACGGCACGCCCATTCTGAACGCGCGCCACTTGGTCGGTGACGAGCCGTTTGCCGTGGCCTGGGGCGACGATCTCTTTTTTGGCCGTCCGCCTCGCTTAAAACAGCTCATCACCGTTTTTGAAAAATATCAGGATCCCGTGTTGTCGGCGGTTGCCGTTACTGCCAGAGAAACAGCCAAGTACGGCATTGTTGAGGGCACCGAAGTTGAGCCCGGGATCTATCAGATCAGCCGGCTTAAAGAAAAACCCGGGCCCAAGCGCACGACCTCGCGGCTTGCGGCGATTGGCAGCTATATTTTGACCCCTGACATTTTTACCGAGTTGGAAAAAACCCCTTTGCGGGATCACGAATTATATTTGCCGGACGCGATTGACCGACTCTTGAAGCGCCGCACAATTTATGCCAAACTGATAGAGGGGGATTACCACGATATTGGCTCCAAGTTCGGCTGGCTGAAAGCCAACTTGAGCGTGGCCATGACCGATCGAGCCGTCCGGCCCCAGTTAAAATCCTACCTAAAAAAGCTGCTTTAAATTTTTCGCTTTTAGTTTGCCGGGTGAATCGCGCGTGTCAATTTGCGTGCCGCCTGCTTTGAGAAATCAAAAATGAAACAAACCCGAAAAAGATTTTTTTTTCTTACCGCTGTTTTGCTAACCTTTTCCCTATTGGCGGTTTCATGTCAGATCGGAGGAGGAGGCGGTAAGGTTGGAGACAAGCCAGTCGAACTTTTGATCTGGAAACTGTTTGAGCCGGAAGAAAACCTGCGCGCGATCATGTCGGCTTATTCTTTAGCGCACTCTAACGTCAAGTTTCGTTACGAAAAAAAGGAAATTGCCACTTACGAGCAGGATTTGTTAAACGCGCTGGCGTCAGGAGCGGGTCCGGACATTTTTTCCATCCACAACGATTGGCTGCCCAAGTATTTGGATAAATTATCCCCGGCGCCGGAAACGCTGTTTACCGCCCGGGAGTTCCAGGATACTTTTGTCGATGTGGCCAAAGACGAGTTATACGACGCTTCCGGTCGGCTCTATGCCGTACCGCTGGCGGTTGACGTGCTGGCCCTTTATTACAATCGCGATTTGCTGGGCAGTGCGGGCATCGCTTTACCGCCGCGCACTTGGGAAGAAGTCGTGTCGGCCGTGAAAAAGCTCACTCGCCAAGACCGGCTGGGTAATTTTTTGACCAACGGTCTTGCCATGGGCACGGCGGTAAACATTAACCGGGCTAGCGACATTCTTTCCCTGCTGATGCTGCAAAACGGCACGCAAATTTACAACTCCGCCCGCAATATAGCAACCTTGGATCGCGAAATCGCCACTCCCACCGGGGAGCGGTATAACCCCGGCGTGCAGGCGCTGGAGTTTTATACCCAATTTGCCAACCCGGCCAAAGAAACCTACACTTGGAACGAAAAAAACAATTATTCGATTGACGCCTTCGTCGGCGGACAAGTGGCCCTGCTCCTGGGTTATTCTTACCTGGAGCCGATTATTCGAGGAAAAGCGCCGCTTTTAAATTTCGGCATTGCTCCAGTGCCCCAGATAGATCTTGCTAAGCCCAAAGTTAATTTTGCTAATTATTTCGCCGAAGCGGTTTCCAAAAGTTCGCCGGACGCAGATACGGCTTGGGATTTTCTGAAGTTTGCCACCCGCGCCGAAAACCTCCAGTCATATTATTCCATGCATAAGCAGGCGGCAACGCGCAAGGACTTAATTTCCACCCAGATCGCCGATCCTCAAATTGGCGTCTTTGCCGAAGGCGCCCTGACCGCCCGCACTTTTTATAAACCGGACGCCGCGGCCGTGGAAGCGATTTTTACCCGGATGATCGAAGACGTGATTTTGCGCAACAAATCTGCGCAACAGGCCGTTTCAACGGCCAACCAGTTGTTGGGAGATTTGTTGCGGTAAGGTAAAATTTAAAGATCAGATTGCATTTTGATGGATTCGACTTGGCTCGCCGTTAACCCCGAACTCAAGTCGAATAGGTTGGTCTTCACATTTTGAATTGAAACGCCATGAAACGGCTGCGAAAAATAATTTTTCTAGTTAACCTGCTTGCCGCGCTACTCCTGCCGCTAGCCGGTCAGGCCTTTTCCATTGTGCCGTGCGGCGGGCCGAATCAAAGTCCCTGCCAGTTTGACGATTTAATCGTCACCGCTATCCGTTTGATTAACTATCTGCTTTCCGCCTCTGCCGTGGTTGCGGCCTGGTATATTGTGGTTTCCGGGTGGCAGATGATGGCTTCAACCGGGAACGCGGAAAAACTGGAAGGCGCCAAAGAGGGCCTAACTCGGGCGGTGGTGGGGTTTGCCATGATTTTACTGGCCTTTGCCTTCGTGAATTTGGCCTTGGGAATTTTCGGCATTACCTGTCAATGGTGGGTGAATCCCAAATGTTTGTATACCGGTTAACAAGCCAACAAGACGCATGTATAGGATGAAGCTATTGATTTTTTTTCTCTTACTGGCCGGCGCGTTACTTTTTTCCGGGCCGGTTTTGGCTGACGTGAACTTAAACAGCCCGATCAAGGTGGGTAACGCGTTAAGCGTTACCGGCAACCCCCAGCCCACAGTTTTGGAAATCGTCGTGGGCGCGTTTTTGGGCTTTGGCGCCATACTTGCGGTCTTTGCCTTTGGCTGGCTGATCATCGGCGGCTTCCGCTTGATTATAGCCCGCGACAACCCCGACCGCCTGACCGCGGCCAACCACGCCATTTGGGGTGCGGTCATTGGCTTCATCTCCGCGCTTTTATCCGTGACCATCATTCTGGCGGTCAGCACGCTGCTGGGAGGCACGGGCGTAAACGAGCTGGCTAATCCCAATAAGTTGCAAATCCCCATTCGCGAACCCTTGTTTTTGGGCGCGTTCACCACGATTTTCACCGGCATTTTAGCCCTGGCCTTTATTGTCTGCGTGTTGATGGCCGTTTACGGCGGCTTCCGGTTAATTTTCTCCGGCGGCAACGAAGAGCAGGTGACCGCGGGCAAAACGATTTTGAAGTGGGCGGTGGTGGGTTTGGCCGTGGTAATGTTTTCTTATATCATCATTTACGGCATTAACCGCCTGTTTACCCAACTGCCGGCTATCAGCAAAGATCCCACTAATCAACGCCCTTAAATAATAATCCTGCTTCATTATGAGCAAAGCTAAATTTCGAGTTACGTTTTTGATCCTGTTTGGCATTGTACTCTTGGGGCTGCTATTGAGTCAGCAGGCAGCGGCCGTGCCCACTGGCGTCATTAATAATATCGCCACCAATGTCGGGATACCTAAGTACAGTAGTTTCAGCGCTTTTTTTGTGGATTTTATTACCGTGCTTTTGGCGCTGGTGTTTTTGGTCGCCGTGACCTATGCCGTAATTTCCGGGTACAAAATGATTATTTCGGGCGGCAACGAAGAAATGCTGGAGTCGGCCAAGCGCGGCTTAACCTGGTCGGTCTTGGGCATGGTCGTGGTCTTGCTTGCCTGGGTGACGTTACGGGTAGTGCTTAATTTGTTGGAAAAGGGCAGTAAAGGGGTTTGATTTGGGGGTCAAGGTCGAGAGCTGTTTTTTGGGATCTTGTAAATTCCCAGGGCTTTAGTATAATATCCTTGATCTGTTATTGCATATATAATCAGAGTCA
>JACQJK010000031.1 GCA_016205055.1 Candidatus Doudnabacteria bacterium | reverse complement strand
TCATATTTTAATGATAACATAATTTTTATATGAGTCCGAAGGGCTCATGTTCCCCCGACCGAAGGGTACCAAGGAAAAGGGAGGATTAATAGCCGCCTTTTGAGCTTGAATGTGTTATAATTTTGATATGCAAGGTTATCTTCAAACCCTTCTGAAAAAAGCAGTGGAGCGGGCATTGCGGGCGGAAAAAAATTTTTCTCGCGAATTTTTGAACGAGCTTGATTTTCGCATTACGCCGCCGCCGCAGGGGAAAATGGGGGATTACAGTTCCAACGTCGCTTTGCAGTTAAAGTCGAAATTTAAAATCCCCGGCTCGACCGGGGAAATTGCCGGAAAAATAATCAGCGAGTTTGCAGGCGGGGATTCCAAACGCTACTTTGATCGGCCGGAAGAAGCCAGCGGTTTTATAAATTTCCGCCTTTCGGAAAAATTTCTTTTGGAAAATTTGCGGAAAATACTGAAAAATCCGAACATTTACGGAACAAATGCATCGCTGGCCGGCGAAAAAATCATCATAGAGTTTACCGACCCGAACCCTTTTAAAGAATTTCACATAGGCCACTTGATGAGCAACGCCATCGGCGAATCAATCGCGCGTATTTTTGAGGCAAACGGTGCGGAAGTCAAAAGGGTAAACTACGAAGGCGATGTCGGACTTCACGTCGCCAAAGCGCTTTACGGCTTATATCAATCTTATTTGTACAGAAAATCAGCATTTGAAAATGGGCTCTTTAGACCCACAAGCAATTCCAACGATTTGAGCAAAAAAGTTATCGAGCTAGGAAGCGCCTACGCGCAAGGCACTATTGAGTATGAAAAAAATGAAGAAGCAAAGAAAGAGATTTTGAAAATAAATAACATTATCTATGGCGATTCCGGTGATAGTAAAAGTGAAATAATCGGAAGGTTATACAAGTGGGGGAGACAAGTTTCGCTTGATTATTTTGACATGATGTACAGAAGGCTTGGCACAAAATTCGATTTTTATTTTTTTGAGAGCGGAGTCGGAAAATACGGAAAAGAAGTAGTATTGGAATTTTTGGAGAAAGGGGTGTTTGAAAAAAGCGAAAATGCCATAGTGTTTCGTGGAGAGAAGCGTGATCCCAAACTTCATACGCGAGTCTTCGTTAATTCGCAGGGCTTGCCGGTTTACGAGACCAAGGAGTTAGGTTTAGCCAAGATCAAGTACGATCAGTACCCATATGATCGGTCGATCGTCGTAACGGGCAATGAGATCAAAGAGTATTTCAAAGTTTTACTTGCGGCCATGAAAGAAGTGTTCCCAGAGTTAGCTCAAAAAACATTTCATCTGCCGCACGGCATGATGCGTTTGCCTACAGGCAAAATGTCTTCTCGCACCGGAGACGTGATTACGGCCGCATGGTTAATAGAAGAAGTGAAGAAAAAGGTTTTGACTAAAATCGCAGAGAGAGAAATGGCCAAGGATCAGCAAGAAAAAATCGCGGAAGTTGTAGCTGTAGGCGCGATTAAATACTCAATACTCAAACAAGACTCTGCCAAGGACATCATTTTTGATTTTGAAAAGTCGCTTTCTTTTGAAGGCGATTCCGGACCGTATTTACAATACACGCATACCCGGGCCCGGTCGGTATTGCGCAAAGCCAGGGCGGAGAAGGTGGAGGCCAAGGTATTAGACCAGAGCGGAGCCGGGGAGCTGGCGCGAATGCTGGCGCGTTTTCCGGCCGTGGTTGCCAGGGCGAGCTTGGAATACTCACCCCACCATATCGCCGGATATTTGCAGGAGCTATCCTCCCGATTTAACCGGTTTTACGCCGAGGAAAAGATCGTTGACCCCAAAGATCCGGTTTCCCCGCATAAGGTGGCTTTGACCAAAGCCACGGCTAGCGTTTTGAAAAACGGACTTGGTCTTTTGGGTATTGAGGCGCCGGAGGAAATGTAAAACATAAATATGTAACTTGAAACACGTAACTTGGAACATACAAAACATACGGGTTTAATTTTATAAGTTTCATGTTACGCGTTGCGTGTTCCGTATCATGAGAATAGATATGACCCTTTGTAGCATATCCCCTTGGGACAATTAGGGGCGAGGCCCAAAATCAAGTCCGTCCAACGCACGCAGTTGTTTAAAGTATTTTAGAACCTATTTTAAAAATCCTTCTTGGCTGCAATTCCAGAAATTCGGCTGCAAACCCCTTCTCGGAATTCGGCGTCCGCCTTAGGCGGACACCTCATCCCTGCGGCGGGATTTTCGCTCGTCCGCCACAGGCGGATCGCCTAAAAATTGTTTTTAAAATAGGTTCTTAGTATATTATGCGCATTGGCATTGACCCCGCAGTAGTCCGCCTCCGGCGGATACTACGGGGCGAGGCCCAGAGTTGAGCTTGTCGTTCTACTTTTGATTTTTATCTGATGAAGAAGTATGAGAATTGGCATTGACCCCGCAGTAGTCGGCCTCCGGCGGATACTACGGGGCGAGACTCAAAATCAAGTCCGTCCAACGCACGCAGTTGTTTAAAGTATTTTAGTATATTATGCGCATTGGCATTGACTGCAGAACTATATTGAATCCGGACGCCGGCGAAAAAGCAGGGGTTGCTCACTATACTTATCATTTAGTGAAAACGCTGCTTGCGCAAGACAAGCTTGATGAATTTGTTTTGTTTTTCGATCACCGCGCGCGCGATATTTTTAGGAATTTTTTGGAACCAAACACCATCATTCGTTTTTTCAGCTACTCGAAATACAAAAAGTATCTGCCTTTTGTGTATTCGCATATTTTATCCGCTTCTACGCTGGATGCGGAAAAACTTCAGGTCTATCATTCGCCGGCCAACGTTGTGCCTCTGCGCTATCGCGGCAAATACATTGTGACCGTTCACGACTTGGCGATTTACCGGGAGCCGCGCGTGTTTCCGGCTCGACAGGGCTTCTCCATAAAATATCTGGTGCCAAAATCTGTGCAGCGCGCCGACCGAGTGATCGCAGTTTCCAATTCCACAAAAAAAGACATTCAGGAGTTTTTTGGCGTTCCCGAGCAAAAAATTTCCGTGATTTATGAAGGCGTTGACCACGCGCGCTTCAGCGCCCCGCACGACATTTCCAAAGTTCGGGAGCATTTGAAAAATACTTACCAGATCACCAAAGATTACATTCTTTTTGTCGGAACATTGGAGCCCCGGAAAAATCTTATTCGACTGTTGGAAGGGTTTTATCAACTGGTTTCGCGTCAGCCCCAAATAAAAAAGCGCTACCAGTTGGTCCTGGCCGGGGCCAAGGGGTGGCTGTATGACGAAATTTTTGAAGAAGCGAAAAACAGGAATTTACAGGATATGGTAATTTTTCCGGGCTACCTGCCGATTCACGATTTGCCTAAACTTTATCAGGGAGCAACGTTTTTCGTTTACCCGTCGCTTTACGAGGGTTTCGGACTTCCCGTGCTGGAAGCCATGGCGGCCGGCACGCCGGTGATCACTTCCAATAATTCCTCTTTAGTGGAGTTGGCCGGAGGCGCTTGCGAGTTGGTTGATCCTTACGACACCGAAGGCATGAGTCGGGCTTTGCAGAGGTTGGTGGAAGATGTTGATTACCGGCGCAAGCTTAGCAAGCGGGGCAAAGCGCGAGCGCGCGAGTTTTCCTGGGAAAAATGCGCGCAAGAAACCCTGGCGGTTTATCGCGGGGTGGGGGAGGGGGGCTGAAAAAGAAATTTTCTGTTATAATTACGGCAAGTCGCGCGGAAAGAGAGTGAGGTTTGTGGGTTCCTTCGCCGACACTGTTTTCAGTTCTTCTTCATCCTCGCCACATGCGAGGCCGCGAGGCAGGGTATTCGGCCATACTTAGGTTCTTAATAAAAAAAGGCGTTACCGCCTGGTTGATTACCACGATCTGACCAGCAACACTATGCCGATGGCGCCGGCCAGAATCAGGGCGATAGCCCCGATTTTCTGCCAGTCGATTTCGACCCAGCCGAAGAGACGCTTGGGCACTTCCCCGTCATTTACGACGTACGCCCGCCTCACACGTGACATTTGAGTCCTCCTTTGGAGTGTGATGGTGTAAACTATACTGATTTTTTCAAAATTTGCAAGCCCCGTATATCAACTTCGATGGTCTTTAATTTTAATTCGACGTTGAAAGGCATCGTGAAAGAGCGGCTCATGAGTAAAAATATTATCCCGTTTGCAAAAAGACCAAACCGAGAATTATCGAAGTTGTATTGCGGGGCAAGCCCCTGCACCAAGTT
>JACQJK010000026.1 GCA_016205055.1 Candidatus Doudnabacteria bacterium | reverse complement strand
AGTTATAAAGTTTATCAAGTCGACCGAATGAAAATTGAAAGGTTCGAAGATATAGTGGCGTGGCAAAAGGGAAAGGTACTTGTTTTATTTCTTTACGGGGTTTTGAGAAGTAACAAAGATTTTGGTTTTAAAGATCAAATTCAGAGAGCGGCAGTAAGCATTACGAATAATATTGCAGAAGGGTATGAAAGACGAAGCAACAAAGAATTGAAGCAGTTTCTGTTTATCGCCAAAGGATCGGTGTCCGAGGTACGTTCCATGCTTCACATCGGATTGGGCTTGAAGTATTTTAATCAGGTTGATTTTGACAAGGCTCACAATTTAGCTTTGGAAATCGCTAGGTTGCTTTCGGGATTCATCAAAACTTTATAACCTTTAACTTTCGAACTTTATAACTTTTAACTTGATGAACTTGATAAACTTCCAGATCGCCACGCCGGAGAAAGTAGTGTTGCAAGAAAAAATCGAAAAGGTGTCCCTGCCCACCGAGCTTGGGGAGATTACGGTGCTTCCCGGGCATATTCCCCTGATCGCAAATCTTTCTCCGGGGGAAATGATCATCTACACTATGAGCGGCCAAGCCAGGCATTATGCGGTTGCCGGCGGGTTTGTGGAAGTGCGGTCCGGCAATGAAGTGGTGGTGCTTTCGGACGCTACAGAACGCGCCGAGGAAATCGACGAAGCCCGGGCAGAAGAAGCAATGAAGCGCGCCAAGCAGCTGATGGAAGGCGTCAGGCGCGATGAGGTGAAATTTGCCGAAGCGGCCGCGGCCCTGGAACGGTCCTTGATGCGCCTGCGCGTTGCGCGGAAAAGAAGACATGGCCAAACGCCGACCCTGAACACCGGCCGGAATTAAACGGTTGCCGGTTTCGCCGCGCGATTTTGTGGCAAGCTCGTTTCCGCGGCCCCGCTTTCAGGTCAGATGCGCCTGGCATATGTACTGGCCGGACGGCGGCCACCAGCGCACTTACGAGATTGCGGTCGAGGCGGCGGTTGATGACTTGGTCAGCTCCGGGTTCGAGTCCGCGGCCGATGATTCTTCGCTTTTGAAGCAACCGATACCCAGGTATGGCCTCGGCTAGTTGATCCGAGGTCTTTGTTTTGCTAAAATTTTTATTGAACGGCTATAATTGTCTTAGAGTCATTTATGAAGTTTAAAAGAGCTTTCGAGGGAGCATATACATTACATTACGCGGAGTGTAAAGTGCGGGCGAACTTTCATGCCCCTTACGTTCTGGGAGGTGAATATAAAAATGCCTTTTTCGTGTCTCGGAACGGACGACTGGCGGGTTATTATGCCGAGGAGGAAATGAAAAGGTTGCGATTAGTCAGTTACTCTCTTTTAGTGAATAAATCTTTTCGCGAGCAACTGCTAACTGAAACTAAAAGAGCTTGCAACGCGATTGCACAGATGACTCCTTTATTGGTAGGGGGTTGCAACAAGGTAGATAATAACGGGTTGGCCATACGGTTGGAGATTTTTAGGAAGGAACATTGGCTAAATCAAGTTTATTTCGTGTCTAGTATGCCAACTTGCACTTATTTACTTTAAATAGAACTCGAACAATTTTTGAAAAAAAGGGTCACTAATAAAAAAAAACGACAAGAGTATTTAATTGCGCTCACTACCCCTTCTGAGGAAACGGCTTTGAATCGAGAAGTTCGTGATTATGCGGGGCTGGTTTATACTACCGCAATTGCACTGGGGTCTATAAAGGTTCGCCGGATGAGTTTCAGGAATTTTGCGAGGATGATCGAAAAAAATTACCCATCCGTGCTAGATAAAATTACGGACCTCCTCCGAGATTATCGCTGGTTGCCCACTCAAGAAGGGAATCCCCCGTTGACTCGTTTATATTACTTACGGGCTTTATATCAAGATCTTCAAAGGCCTTTCCCGAAGCTCAAGGAAGATTTCAAGTTACAAAGAGAGGTGCTGAAGAAGTTTGATCGGCAGCGCCATAGCGTGGAAAGAGAGTTGCAGATGCCTTCTAAAATCCGATATCTCGCTGCCACGGTTCGGATATTAGCTAAAATTAGAATGGATGTTCGTCTGGCGAGAACAGAGTCAGATTTTTTAGGACGGAGTTTAAGAATGGAAATCGCAAAGCGTTTGCGGATGTCTTCTTATGAATTGGAGTTTCTCACCACCAACGAGCTGACCGCGGCTTTAAGGGGCAAGAAGGTTGATCGCCAACAGTTGGAGAAAAGAAAGAATTTTTACGTTTGGGAAATCAAAGATGGGAAGGAGAGTATTCATACCGGAAAAGTGGCGCGGTCCGTCTTGACCGTACTTTTAGATCAAGAAAAAAATATTCAAGCAAGTAACGAAATAGCAGGACTTGCCGCCAGTCCAGGAAAAGTCAGGGGAATAGTAAAAATCATTTCTCCTTTGAGCAAAAAACAATATAAAGATTGTGAAGAGATGAAGCAGGGCCAAATTTTGGTGACCGGCCAAACTCGTCCACATCTCATGGTGGCGGTCCGTAAAGCGGCAGCGATTGTAACCGATGAAGGGGGAATGAGTTCTCACTCCGCTTTGGTTTCCAGGGAATTCGGCATTCCGTGCGTTGTTGGCACCCATAACGCCACCAAGCTTCTCCACGACGGGGATCTCGTTGAGGTGGATGCGTTCGCCGGAAAGGTAAACATTATTCAAAAAAAGCCGTGAAGTCTTCACAGAAAAGTTACCTGGTTTCTTTTGAGGAGCACGCGCAGCAAGGGGCGCAGCAGTTAGGGGGAAAGGGTCTTAATCTTTGCAGACTTTTTCGAGCGGGTTTTCCCGTCCCACCCGGCTTCGTCGTTACTGCAGAATGTTTCTTTCAGTATTTAAAGAGCTCTTCTCTAGATCGAAAAATCGCTCAGTACAGGAAAGAGTTGGATCCTGACGATTTGGCAACAGTTAGAAAGGCGGCCACCAAAATTTCTTCTCTTATTCTACAATTACCATTTAACGGGCGTTTTGCGTCGGAATTAAAGCGGCGATTGACCAAGTTGGGGCTAAAACGTTTTTCGGTCAGGTCTTCGGCCACGATGGAAGATTCAAAGTCGGCAAGTTGGGCGGGAGAACTGGAAAGTTTTTTAAACATCGCCCCACAAAAGATTGTACCCACCATCAAACGATGCTGGGCATCTTTTTTCAGCCCTCGTTCTTTAATTTATCAAACTGATAAAAAGAAAGAGTTCGGCTTGGCCGTTGTCATACAGAAGATGCTAGATCCAGATTTTGCAGGGGTCGCGTTTACCCAGGATCCACTAACGCGGCGGGAGGATATTGTGATTGAAGCTGGGAGGGGTTTGGGAGAGGTTGTGGTTGCCGGACAGATTATCCCTGACCGCTACATAGTCATTAAAGAAGACCTGGCTATAAAAAAAATTGAGATCAATATACAACGAATAATGCGTCTGAATGATAGATATGGGGTTAAAGAAATTATTTTGACAGAAGAAGAAGGGGCAGAGCAGAAATTATCAGATATTGAAGTTCAAAGACTGGCTTTTGTTTGTTTAAACCTTGAGAAGTATTTTCATTACCCACAAGACATTGAGTGGGCTATGAAAGAAGGAAAGATTTATATACTCCAAGCAAGGCCCATAGTTTTCCATACCACCTAGATTCACAATTCAAATCTTCAGACTGTCTTTATGACCGATAACTCTCATTCTTGCCAAGCCCTAGTGTTAACCTGTATTGACTTTCGATTTCACGAGCAGATCGCGCGACTGCTTCATGATCAGGGTTTAGAAAGTTTTGACCTCAAATGCGACGCCGGAGCAGTGAAGTATCTGGTTTCGAACGAAAAGCCGGAAGTGAAAAATTGGATTTTGGAAAATTTCCGCATCGCCCAAGGGCTTCATCACATCCAAAGAGCGATTTTGATCAATCATTACGACTGCGGCGCTTACGGGGGCAACGCGGCTTTTAAATCGCATGCGCAACAGCTGGAATTTCACAAAAATCAGTTGATGCAAGCCAAGGATTTATTAAAAAATGAATTTCCGGGGCTTCATGTGGATACCTATTTTGCGGCTCTGGAAGAAGAAAGCCGCGTTAAGCTCGTGGCAATTTGATTATGATAGGACTTACACGTTTGATTCCCTCCCCTTTGAGGGGGAGGGTTAGGGAGGGGTGGAGAGCCATAAACATGAGCATTATTTATCACCCTCCCCTTGCCCCTCCCCTCCCTCCAGAGGCGGGCAGGCAAGGGAGGGGCAAAAGCGGGAAACGCGTAAGTCCTCTATGACAAAAATACGCCAGATGACGATCTTAAAGTGGAAACCGAAACTGGAAAAAGAAAAGGTTGGGGTTTTTGTGGTTTCTAAGCTTCGATCGGCGGGTTTTAAAAATTCTTTCTTTGTCGGCGGGTACGTTCGGGATTTGCTCCTGGGGCGTCAGGAAACCGGCGCTATTGATGTTGCGACCGAAGCGACACCCAAGCAAGTGATTAAGGTTTTGGCTCGCAGCAGAATCAGAACGATTCCCACCGGTTTAAAACACGGCACGGTTACGGCTCATCAAAAGGGCGTGGATATAGAAATCACCACTTTTCGCTCGGAGGGAAAATACTTGGACGCGCGCCGGCCGTCCGCGGTAAAGTTTATCAGGAGCGTTGAACAGGATTCTGCCCGCCGCGATTTCACCGTCAACGCTTTATATTTTGATCCGATAACAAAGAAGGTCCTAGATTTTGCGGGGGGATTAGACGATCTTGAGAAAAAAACTTTGCGATTCGTCGGATCGCCGAAAAAGCGGATAGCCGAGGACGCTTTGCGATTGATGCGCGCGGTTCGCTTTGCGACCACTCTGGGATTTAAATTTTCCTCCGGCGTAGAGCGCGCTTTACGCGCCGGAGCTCCGCTTATCAAGAAGATTTCTCGCGAGCGGGTTAAACAGGAGCTGGACCGGATTATGATTTCTCCTAAGCGGGCGGACGGTGTGGGGATTTTAAAAAGAATTGGCTTGTTAGGATTGATTCTTCCGGAATTCGACCGTCTTTCCAAAGTTAGGCAGTCGAAAAACTATCACAGCGAGGGCAATGTTTTTGTGCACACGCTTTTGGCGCTGGAGTTAATCGAGCATAACACCGATCTGTCCACCATTTACGGATTGCTTTTTCACGACATCGGCAAGCAAAATACCAGCCAAGAAACTAAAAAGCGAGGGCGCGCTCACATCTCCTTTCACGGTCATCAAGATTCCGGCGAGGGCATAGTTCGAAAAATTTTGCCGCGTTTGAGGTTTTCTAATCGCGAGGTCGAGGATATTACTTGGTATGTCCGCAATCACCACGTTCCGGTGGATTTGCCCAACATGAGAGAGGCAAAGAGAGTCGCTTGGTGTCTTGATCCGCGTTTTGAAAATCTCTTAAAGCTGTTTCGCGCCGATTCATTGGCGTCAATTCCCAGCGATAGCCGCGGCCGCAAGCTCAAACCGTCGCTTAAGCTTTATGATTACGCCCGAAACGCTTGGCTGGAAGTGAAAAAAAGAAAAATCGTGGAGAGATTGGTGTCAGGACATGAGATTATGAAGATTCTCGCCATCCCAGAAGGGGTTCAGGTCGGGAGAGTGCTTTCTAAAATCAGGGAGTTGCAGTTGGAAGGGAAAATCGTTTCAAAAAAGCAAGTATTGGATTATTTGAAAAAAAATAGGAAAGTGTTATAATTAGATTGCTTCTTGATTACGCGTTTCCCAGCACGTTTCCGAGGTGACATAAGGAGTCGTGTTTTTTCATCTGTGCTTCGCGGAGAGTTTGTTAGCCGACCAACTAATGACCTATCCGCGGAGTAGAGCAATGGCATCCGCCTCTGGCGGATCATAACCTTGAGCAAACGTACCTAGAAAGGAGCCTTACTTGAGAAAAGTTATTCAAAAACGGTCAAGGACTAAATTTTTTAAGACAGCAGATTAATATTCCACTTCGCAGACTGCCCCCGAGCATCGGAGGCACCCTGCGGAGTAGAGCAATGGCATCCGCCTCTGGCGGATCATAACCTATTTATGTATTGGGTTTATGTAATTGAAAATCCGCATGGGAAGTTGTATAAAGGTTATACTAATAATATTGTTTTAAGGATATGTGAACATAATGCGGGACGTGTGGCCAGCTACACGCGCGGCCGTGGACCTTGGAAACTTGTGTACAGTGAAGAGTGGAGATCAAAAATAGAAGCAGTAGCGCGTGAAAAATTTCTCAAATCAGGGAAAGGGCGTGAGTTTCTGAGAAAGCACATTCTACTTTCTGCGTCGCAGACACTGCCTGAATAACTCGGACCGTGTCTGCGGAGTAGAGCAATGGCATCCGCCTCTGGCGGATCATAACCTTATTCCACCCCGCAGACTGCCCCCGAGCATCGGAGGCACCCTGCGGAGT
>JACQJK010000030.1 GCA_016205055.1 Candidatus Doudnabacteria bacterium | reverse complement strand
GCCTCCCCTTTCCTAATGTGTCCTCCGGTCGGGGTATCAAACCCCGACCTGCGGACAGTATCTATTTATCCCCGCGGCTCGCCGCGGGATATGCGGCCGGCTCCGCCGGCCGCAAAAAGTCACGTGACAAACTCCGCATTAAAAATTATTATTGGCTATCTTCATAAGGAGGCGCCATGCTACTTCACTGGGTCGAAGTTACTGGCGAACTTGTCGAGTCTTGGGAAAAAGGTGCGCTCCTTTACTACGGCACCGTTCGTTTGGCGGTGGCTGAAAGAAAACTTGAGCGGACTTATAACCTTGCCGCAAGCACGGTCTTGGGCGTCTTTTCCATCAACCTCAACGTCACCGAAAATGCACAAGAGATCTTGTCCATGGCGGACTTCAGTAACCCCACGCCTTTTCAAACGGCTCTCTTTGCCCTCTTCGGCCAGCTCCTCTGCGACATCAGCGCTCGAGGATCGCAGCCCAAACATCTGATTCAAGCGCGCCTGGCGCTGGAAGACTCCGCAGCGTTTGAGGTCTTATGCCAAGGACTTTCGCAAAAACCCAACTAAAAACGGCCCGGCAGCCGTTTTTTATTATCCCGCAGGATTTAACAGAAAAATCAGTAAATGAGTACTTTATCGCCGACTTTGGCCCAGGAATACAACCGCTCCGCTGCCCCTTCGCCTAAACGAATGCACCCTCCGGAATAAGGCCGGCCCAAGTGCTCCTCCCCCTCCTTGCTGCCATCGGGGTATTCTGGCAGTTCGTGAAATCCCAAATAATATTGGCCGTCGTGGGTAAAAGCCATCCAATAAGGCATATAGAGTTTAGCGACTTTAGAAAACGCCCGAGGCGACTTGTTTTGGATGGCAAAGCTGCCTTTGGGAGTCGGTCTTTTTTCGTGACCCGACGAAATTATCGCTTCCATCACCAGTTCCTCGTTTTCAAAAACCCGCAAGCGCTGCGCTTGCAGATCCACTAAAACGTAGCGTTCCGCAGGCGCCGGGACCACCGGGAGTTGACCAAAGGAGAGGGCAGGGGCATCCGGAAAGCCGCGCGGCAACCGTGAACCGGGACTCGCCCATGTCTGATCATTCCGCCAGCCAGAGTCGAGTGTGCCCGGAAAGAACGCAAACGCGACGCCAAACAGCGCAAGGAACAAAAGGTTCATTCCGCTGAACTTCGCATGCGCGTCTTTTTTGCGATCGCAAAAAAGACGCGCATTGCTCTTTGCTGAAAAATTTTCAAACAGAGTCTTTTGCGACCGCCACAAGACCAGCTGGTCGCTTCCGTGAATATTAATGTTAAATTTAAAAATGTGCTCCATCACTTCCTGAACGAAATAAGCCAAATACGAAAACGTACCTTTTTTCTTTCAAAAGCTTCGATAAAATTAGAGATGAAGCGCCCATGGGCGTTCTTTAAAAGAAACGGTCACTACCTCGTCCGCTCAACCGCAAACGGACTGGCTTCGGTGGCGCCCAAACGCGAGCGTTCCAAAATTTCGGCGGTAACTTGGGACCGGGCCCGGCCGAACTTTAACCGCGATAATTCTTTAATCGCGCTAGCCACCTCCAAGCTTCCTCCCTTAGGAGGCGGCGGTGTCGCCATGTTAAAGGGTCGCGAGGCCGTGCCGTTAATCATTAACTTGGCGTAGGCCTGGAACCGGTCAACGTTAATTACGTCATATTCGTTAAAAACCGGAGCGAACTCCTTGGCCATAATCTCGGCGTCCTCCACGCCGATGCGAAAACACATCATGGTGCCGACGTTGCCAAAAACCGCATCGCGGATTTTGGAATTCTGCACCGACTGGCCCGGCGCCGAGGTAACCAATTGCCCGAGGTACTGATGAGCGATAATTAAATTCAGCCGGTATTTTCTGGCTTCCGACAAAATGGTCGCGAAAGAGTCGGTAACAAAATTTTGAAACTCGTCAACGTACAAATAGAAATCCCGGCGTTGGTCTTCCGGCACATCCGCGCGCGACAGCGCGGACATTTGCAGCTTGGACACGATAATGAGGCCTAAAAGTTTAGAATTAACTTCACCGGTCTGGCCTTTGGACAAATTGATCAGCAAAATTTTCCCCTGATCCATAATTTCCCGGAAGTCAAAGGCGCTCTTCGGCTGACCGATGATATTGCGCATCATTTCGTTTTCCACGAATCTGCCGACTTTGGAAATCAAATACCCCAACATCTCGCTTTTGTGGAAATCCGAGGTTTTGGCCATTTCCTTTTCCCAGAAATTCCGGACCACGGGATCAGTGACTTTGGACAATTTGTATTTTTGAAATTCCGTGTCGGTAAACATCCGCGGAATCTCGGCGATGGTGCCGGGGAACTCTTTGTCGGCCATCAGCGTCAGCATGACGTTGCGCATATTATGCTCGAACATCGGCCCGATCATTTCCGGCGGAAAGAGTTTGTAAAAAATCTCGATCATCTCTTGAATGGAAAAATCCATCATTTCCGGGCTCCTTGCCTCCAGCATATTCAGTCCCAACGGCCGTTCTAAGTCGGAGGGGTTAAAATAAATCACCTGTTCGGCTCGGGATTGGGGAATGTGCTCTAAAACTCCGTCCACCAACTCTCCGTGGGGATCAACCACGGCGACCCCTTCACCGTTTTTAATGTCCTGAATGATCAAATTTTTCATAAACTCCGATTTTCCGGTGCCGGTGCGGCCGATGATGTACATGTGCCGCCGCCGGTCGCCTGGAGCGATGCGGATTGGGGTTCTGATCCCCCGATAAGTGTTTTCTCCTAAGGTGATCCCCTCACCGGGCGTATTGATCGGGGCCGGAGCGCGCTTGGCAGTAAGCCACTTGATGTTTGGCGTTTCCGTGTACTTGGTGGGTAAGTGCCACAAAGAAGTTAATTCTTCGGTGTTGAGGATGAACTTTTTGCCCGGGTCGCGAAACACCCGGTAAATAAAGTCAGTCACGACTCGTTCTTCTTTGGTTTTTTTCACGCGGAAGCCGTTGAACGGCGGCATGGTAAACTGCATGAGGGAAGAAAGGATGTTGCGGATATGCGCGTCAGCCGTGGATTTACTTTGAGCAGTGATGACCACGCGCAAATTCGTCATAAAACCGGCTTTGGAGGATTTTTCTTCCACCCGTTTGACAACTTCCTGCTGCATCGGCGTCAGCTGGATCGGTGTGTACTCGCCCGAGAAATCATGCCGCTTTGCGCCGTGGGTTTGCGCGTCGCGAGAACGCTCGCGCAGTAAGGTGTGCCCTAATTCATAAAAAGCCCGTTTAATGATCCCCCGCTCCGCCGCTTCCGGGGTTTTGCCCTGCTGGATTTTCAAGGCAAGCATATTCGCTTTTCTTCTCCAGCCGGGTCTGGCCGGAGTGATAACCATTTGCACCGCTCCGGACTCGTTCTCGCCCAATTTGGACAAACTGTTGGTGATGGCGTTTAAGGGATCGGTTTCCAAATTTTTATAAGTGCGGATCGGATAGTAGTATTTTTTTTGAAGAGAAAACTCGGAGGCGGCGATCGCGCAGTCGCGCTGAAAAATATTATAAAAATCCACTTCCTCAATCTGCGCTTTGGGATATTGCGCGTGAATCTGCTTTTCCAGCAAATCCTGCAAATGGCTGGGGACGTTTACAAAAAACGAAATTTTCTTCCGGTGACTGACGATCTCAAAAGAAATGTGTTCGTCTGTATGAAGGTAATCCTTAACCAGGCCGCGACTGGGCTGGGATAGAGCGGTGAACAATTGTTCGGCGATGGAAATGATCTCTTTCTCTTCTTTTTGCGGCTCCTTGGCCGTTTCTTTTTCTAAATTCTCCTTGGGCACCGTAACTTCCAAAAAAACCGAATTCAAAAATCGCTTGGCGTTGTGCCGCAAATGAGATTTACTGCGGTACCACCACAATAGCGCCGCTCCTGCGACAAATGCCGCCAGCAAAAAAAGCAGTCCCCAAGAAAAACCGCCGTCTCGGGCGGGTGTGGACTTGAAACCCGTGCTGTTTGAATATTGCGCCGTTGCCGCAATGGTGCCCCGCATAGTTTTTGTTTTAAGCCCCCGCTCTTTCCTTGCGGGTCTTATGTTCGCTAAATTTTTGTCAGCTTTATTTCAACTACCCTTCCGTTGCCCGGTTGGTTCTGGCTAAATTGTGCGCCGCTTGTGCTTCTGCCGACAGCTCCGCGGGGCTTTTTGCTCCCCTGGCCTTGATCCGCCGCATCAAATCTTCAACCGAAAGCCCGGGCGTGACACGTTGGGCAGAAACAGCCGCAAGATTATCGGGCGGCACAGAAGTTTCGTGCGGAGCTTCCGGCGTGGGAGAAGCCCCATCGACAATGTCACGATCAAAAGTGATTTCGCCGATGGGTGATTCTATCAAAGGCGGTTTTTCCGATCTTGTGGTTTGCTCGATTTCAGCGCTTCCCAATCCGTCGGCGCCCGCTTGCCTCGTTCTCCATCCGACTAAGTGAGTCAAGCCCCTCTTTTGATCTTCGCTCAAACCGGTTAGTTGCGGTTTAATTTTTTCCAAGAGGCCGCCAGCAATAGTCAACTCCTCAACTTGGGCCGCATCAATCCCCGCGGGCAGTTCTCCGCTCACGGCGCGTGTACCCCACTTCTCCATTCCACCATAACTTGAAAAAATCATACCGGAAAAAAAATCTCCGGATGCTTCCCCCAAAGGTAAGCGGCTGGCAACTCCGCCTGCTTCTGCCGCCGGCCCGAAAACATCTCTTTCGCCTCGACTTGCCAGCGGAGCGTCTTTGGGGCTTTCACTTTCTTTCGCTAGTGGTTGGTTATTCATAAATGTGAAATGACCAAAAATTAAACATTGTTTTTAACAGCTCTAATT
>JACQJK010000029.1 GCA_016205055.1 Candidatus Doudnabacteria bacterium | reverse complement strand
GGGATGAGGTGTCCGCCTTAGGCGGACGCCGAATCCCGAGAAGGGGTTTGCAGCCGAATTTCTGGAATTGCAGCCAAGAAGGATTTTTAAAATAGGTTCTAAGTTAATAGTCCTAATTTCAATTTAGTTTCCTCCGAGATCCGCTCAACGGTCCACGGCGGATCAAAGGTGAAGGAAATTTTTACGGATTTGACTTCTTTATGGTTTTTTAACTTTTCTTTTATTTGCCCTTCTAAAGTTCCGGCCAGCGGACACATGGGCGTGGTTAGGGTCATCAGGATTTCCACCGTGTCGTTTTTTACCTCGACTTTATAGATTAAACCCAAGTCAACTAGGGAAATGCCTAAATCCGGATCGGGAATTTCCCCGATTTTTTTCAAAATCAACTCACGAGTGACCATGCTTGTCTAGAATTTGTTTTAAAGCTTGCAGCGGCAGTAAAACGCATTTTTTCCGTCCCGGTCCAATTGTGACTCCCAAGGCCTTTGTTACCTGCGCGGTTTGGATTTTTTTCAAATCCTTCCAGGTTTTTCCTTTAAGCCGTTCGGTGAACAGGGAAGCGGAGGCGATTGACAAAGCGCAGCCGGAACCGGAGAATTTAACGTTTTTCACGCGGCCGCGCTCCATCAGCAGGTGCAAAGTTATTTCGTCCCCGCAGAGCTCGTTAATCACATAAGCTTGAAAAGAGCTTTTTTTCAGTTTACCAAAATTTTGCGGATGCCGGTAGTGCTCCAGGATTTCCTGCCGGTATAAGCTGTTAATTGCGGAAGAGTTCATGGGTCTTGCGCAAGGATTTAATGGCTGAATCAATTTCACTTTTCGTGTTATATATTCCCAAGCTTATTCGGGTTGAGGCCTCGAGATGAAATTTTGTATGGAGAATTTGCGCGCAGTGGTGCCCTGATCGAACCTGAACCCCAAAACTGTCAAGAATGGAAGCAATGTCGTGGGCAGGAATTCCTGAAAGTGTAAAGCTAAAAATTGGCAGGCGACTGTCCGTACTCGTAGGCCCGAGGAGTTTGAGTCCAGGAATCGCAAGAAGCTTTTTCAGCGCGTAACGAGTCAGGGCCTGCTCGTGTCGCGTGATTTGGGCAAAACCGATTCTTTCCAAAAACTCCAGCGCCGCTCCCAAACCGATTACTTCCGCAATCGGCATGGTGCCTCCTTCGAATTTTTCCGGGGGGGTTGCGTAACTGGTTTTTTCTTTTGTGACTTTTGCAATCATGTGGCCGCCGTATTTAAAGGGAGCAAGCCGCGCAAGCAAATGTTTTTTTCCGTAAAGTACGCCTATCCCGGTCGGGCCGTAAATCTTATGGCCGGAAAAAGCCAGAAAGTCGCAGTCAAGGTTTTGCACATCGATTTTAAGATGAGCCGCGCTTTGTGCCGCGTCAACAACAACGAGCGTCCCGGTTTTTCTTGCGGCCCTAACGATTTTTTTTATGGGAGCAATCACACCGGTGACATTGGAGGCGTGCGAAACTGAAACCGCCGCAGTTTTTTTGGAAAGCAGGCGCCGGTAAGTGCCGAAGTCAGGCCGGCCTTGACTGGTTAGGGGAATATATTTTATGCGAGTTTTGGTTTTTTGGGCAAGTATTTGCCATGGAACGATATTGGAGTGGTGCTCGGCTTCGGTGAGGATAATTTCACTTCCCCGCTTCATGAGTTTTTCCAGGCCGGCCGCAACCAAATTAAGCGACTCCGTGGCGCCGGAAGTAAAGACGATTTCCTCCCGCGCGCGGGCATTAAGAAACGTTTTTACCTCATCGCGGACTTGCTCGAAAGCGGTCGTCGCTTCTTGGGAGAGCGTGTGTATGCCGCGGTGGATATTGGCATTGTAGCGTGAGTAATAGGCGCTCATCGCGTTAATTACAGAGCGAGGTTTTTGGGTGGTGGAAGCGTTATCAAAATAGACCAGCGGGCGCCCGTTGATTTTGCGATGTAGTATTGGAAACTCTTTGCGGAGTTTATGTAGGTTCATGCTTACTTAGTTCCTCCCCTTAAGGTAAGGGGAGGTTAGGAGGGGTTATGAAGCGAGCGATTTCTTCATAAACACCATCTTGATTTTCCAGAACTTCGTTATTCCAGAATCTTAATACTCGGATATCCAGAGATTTTAGATATTCAGTTCGTTGCTTGTCTCTTAGTCGTTCTGGCGCATAGTTGTGCTGGCCGTCATCTATTTCAATAGCTAGTCGAATCACTGGGCAATAAAAGTCTAGAATATAATGTCCGACACTGTATTGCCGGAAGAATTTGTACCCATCCAGTTGTTTGTTTCTTACAATGTTCCAAACAACTCGTTCTGCGTCGGTCATGTTTTGCCTTAAGTTTCTGCGTAGCCCTATGCTGGATTTATCATTGAGGTCATCTAAAAACCCCATTTTGTCTGCAATTTCAGCTTTTCGGCTGCAAATGCTTCATCGGAATTCGCCGTAATACTGCGATTACGTCTTCATTCCGCTTCAGCATTTTCGCTCGCAAATCTGAAATTTC
>JACQJK010000018.1 GCA_016205055.1 Candidatus Doudnabacteria bacterium | reverse complement strand
GGCTTGACCCGGGGATCCACCCCCTCTCAATCTCCCCCTTACCAAGGGGGAGAAAAGTGGGGGTCTGGATTCCCGCCTTCGCGGGAATGACAAAAAGAAAGGAGCAAAAATATGCCAGGAGAAGACGAGACACCACTAGAAGCAAAAATCGAAATATTAAAATCGAGATTTCCAAGGTGGTTTGGTCATCCTGAATTGCCTGTGGGCTATTTTTGGGATCGAAATGTCACTGACGAGGAGTATGCTGAAATTATTAGTGGTGGTAACCCCGGAGATTATCAACTGGGTACAAAGGCGTGGGATATGTTCGGCCAGCCGCTTCCGCCTGAGGAGGGGTTCAAGCCTCTCTTCCAAACAGTTGAGTCATTACTGAGGCAGCATCCCAACATCTTGCGTAACACTGAAGGAGTGAAAGAGCTCCCATTCAAATTTAATCCAGACAAACCCAAATAATATTTATTTGAGCAAAGTCAAGAGCTTGCAAGTATGCCCAGCAGTAAAGAACTAAGACGCCGAATCAAATCCATCCGCTCCACGTCCCAAATCACCAAAGCCATGGAGTTGGTGGCCGCAACAAAGATGCGGCGCACCCAAGCCCAGGCCCTCAAAACGCGGACTTACTCAAGCATGGCATGGGATTTGATAAATGACCTAGCGGGCAAGGTGGACCTGAAAACCCACCGACTGTTGCGGCAACCGACAGAGATTCAGCGACAGGCAGTGGTGTTATTCAGTTCCAATCGGGGATTGGCCGGGAGTTTTAATGCCAGCGTGATCAGCAAGGCCCGGGTTTACCTTAGTCGGTTTAACCAGCGGCACCCGCAAGGGGCAACCGAGCTAATTGTTGTCGGCAAAAAAGGAGCGGACGCCATGCTAAAAGCCGGGGAGAATATCGTTGCGGATTTCAAAAAAGTTGACGTGAACCTCCAAGTCATGGACGTTCTGCCCATGTCTCGGCTAATCATAGAGAAATTCCAAGCCGGAGATTATGACCGCGTCGTTTTGGTTTACACTGATTTTATCAGCAC
The DNA here is from genome assembly GCA_016205055.1 of Candidatus Doudnabacteria bacterium. Classification (GTDB taxonomy): domain Bacteria; phylum Patescibacteriota; class Doudnabacteria; order UBA920; family 2-01-FULL-50-11; genus JACQJK01. The sequence continues at coordinate 1,845 of JACQJK010000018.1, read as the reverse complement.
GCTTTTGCAAAAACCCCGCGCAAAACAGCTTCTGCCTTTTCCCCAAATCCACTCGCTAGCCGAATTAGAAGCCAGGGACGACGCAAGCCGCACGACGGTAACTGGCGAGCCGGAAATGGCGAAGCCGAAACCCGCCGGTTTTGGTTTCAAGTTCGAACCGTCCCCTGATCGGGTATTGGAAAGTTTACTGCCGCGTCTGGTTGAAATGCAGTTATATCAAGCCGCGCTGGAAAGCAACGCCTCGGAGCATTCGGCGAGAATGGTGGCGATGAAGAACGCCTCTGACGCCGCTTCGGATATCATTTCTGACTTGACTTTGGAGTATAATCAGTTGCGTCAAACCTCCATTACCCAAGAGATCGCCGAAATTTCAGCAGGGCGGTTAGCGGTTGCTTGAGCGCGCGCTCATTGAAAAAACCAGCTTATTTAGCTGGCGGCAGGCGTCTGGTTGCGCGGGAGCGGTGGATTCCGCAGAAGTCGGGCTCGTCAGAGTCGTCCAAAATCCCCAAAAGCTGGTCAATGTCGGAGACAGTGCAGGTAAGGTTGAAGCGCGGTTGTGGCGGACAGGAAACCGTTTTTGAGGACGGAGCTGGTTCCACATTTGTCCTGGCGGGCATGTACACTCCTTCTTATTAGCACTTAGCACGAGTCTAGCATATTTAGTTCTAACTGCAAATTTTAAAAAAAAGTTATGATCCGACAAAACGAAAAGTCACTCCAAAAACCAAACCTTGGCTCGGTCACGCAAGTCATCGGACCGGTGGTTGATGTCAAGTTCACTGATACAATCCCGGCGATTTTCAACGCGCTCAAGGTAAAAGTAGGCAAGGAAGATTTGGTGCTGGAAGTCGCCCAACACTTGGGCGGCGGGGCAGTCAGAACCGTGGCCATGGGCGCAACGGACGGTTTGAAACGCAATGAACCGGTCACCGATACGGGACAACCCATCAGCGTGCCCGTGGGGAAACCTACCCTGGGGCGCATGCTGAACGTGCTGGGCGAGCCGATTGATGAAATCGCCCCGATAAAGTCGTCGACCAGACTGCCTATTCATCGCCCCTCGCCGAGCTTTATAGAGCAATCCACCAAAACGGAGATTTTGGAAACCGGCATTAAAGTCATTGACTTGATCGCCCCCATTCTCAAAGGCGGCAAGGTGGGATTGTTCGGCGGCGCCGGCGTGGGCAAAACCGTGATCATTCAGGAGTTGATCCGCAATATTGCGCAGGAACATGGGGGCTTTAGCGTGTTTGCCGGAGTCGGCGAGCGAACGCGCGAGGGCAACGATCTGTATTACGAAATGAAAGAGTCAGGGGTTTTGCCCAAAACTGCTCTGGTTTTCGGGCAAATGAACGAACCGCCGGGCGCGCGTGCTCGTGTGGGCTTGACCGGTTTGACCTTGGCTGAATATTTCCGCGATGAAGAAAAACAGGATGTGCTTTTGTTTATTGACAATATTTTTCGCTTTACGCAAGCCGGCAGTGAAGTTTCGGCGCTTCTGGGGCGCATTCCTTCGGCGGTCGGCTACCAGCCGACCCTGGCAACCGAAATGGGAACGCTGCAGGAAAGAATTACTTCCACGGCCAAGGGATCAATAACCTCGGTCCAGGCGGTTTACGTGCCGGCTGACGATCTTACCGATCCAGCGCCGGCCACTACTTTTACTCATTTGGATTCTACCATTGTTTTGGCCCGTTCTTTGGCGGAACTTGGCATTTATCCGGCGGTGGACCCGCTCGACTCCACCTCCACGATTTTGGAGCCCGGGGTGGTGGGCTTGGAACACTACGAGGTCACCCGCGGGGTGCAGAAAATTCTCCAGCGTTATAAAGATTTGCAGGATAT
>JACQJK010000034.1 GCA_016205055.1 Candidatus Doudnabacteria bacterium | reverse complement strand
CGCTCGAGGTCGCCCCGAGCTTGCCGAAGGGCGAACTTGGCTCAAACCCGTAACTCCTGACTTTAAAAAAATAAAAAATTAAAGATGTAAATTATATTTTGGGTTTTTGCTGATAAAATCGGGTGGCTTGTTCGTAAGCATAGCCGGCTTGCAAAATTTTTGCTTCACCAAAGTGCGGGCCGATGATTTGCAAACCAACGGGCAAGTCCCCCGCAAAACCGCACGGCACGGAAACGCCGGGATTACCCGTCAAGTTAATCGTCACCGTGTAAATGTCGGAAAGGTACATTTTGAGGGGATCGCCAACTTTCTCCCCCACGCGGAACGGGGGGGTGGGAGAAACGGGAGCAAGCAACAAATCGTATTTTTCAAAGGCCTGCAAAAAATTCCTGCGCAACAACTCCCGCACCTGCATGGCTTTTTTGTAATAGGCGTCATAGTAACCGGCCGAAAGCGCGTAAGTGCCAAGCATGATGCGGCGTTTGGCCTCGGCGCCAAAACCCTTGCCCCGCGACTTCCGGTAAACTTCCAACAAGTCGTCCACCTTAAACCCCGGCTCCCTCTCCACCGAAAAACCGTATTTGATCCCGTCGTAGCGCGCCAAGTTCGAACTAATCTCGGAGGGGATGATGATGTAATAAACCGCTAAAGCATAATCTTGCAAGGGCAAACTCGTTCCTTCGATTGTCGCGCCGAGTTCTTCAAATTTTAATATCGCCGTTCGCGTAAGTTTTTCCACTTCCCGATCCAAACCCGCGGAAAAATACTCGTTCGGCACGCCGATCTTCCAGCCCTTGATGTTTTTTCCCAAAAAACTGGCATAATCGGGAACGGGTCGGCGCGAGGAAGTGGCGTCGTGGGTGTCGTGCCCGGCCATAACCTGCAAGACGTAAGCGCAATCCTCAACCGTCTTGGTGATCGGACCGGGGCAATCGGTCGAAGAAGCCATGGCGATGATGCCGTAACGCGATACCCGGCCGTAAGTTGGCTTAAATCCGACCGTGTTGGTGAAACTGGCGGGATGACGGATAGAGCCGCCGGTATCCGTGCCGGTGGCGAACACTACTTCCCCCGCAGCCACGGCGGCCGCCGAGCCGCCTGAAGATCCGCCGGGTACGCAATCGAGGCGGTAAGGATTCCTGGTGGGGCCGAAATCGGAGTTTTCCGTGGAGGCGCCGTGCGCAAAAGCGTCGCAATTCAACTTCCCCAGCATGACCGCTCCGGCCTGCTCTATCCGAAGCGCGCTGGTGGCGGAGTAGGGAGGAATATAACCGCGCAAAATATTGGAGGCGGCGGTGGTCTCTACGCCGGCGGTGCAATAAACGTCCTTGTGAGCCATGGGGATGCCGACCAACGGACTCGCCTCGTCCCCTCTGTCAATCAACGCTTGGGCTTTTTTGGCTTGCGCCAATGCCCGCTCGGGCGTGACTTTTAAAAACGCGTGGATTTTCGGTTCGGCTTCGTTGATCCGCTGTAAGGCGCTTTGGGTAAGCTCGACTGCCGAAACCTGCTTTTTTCGCAAAAGTTCCGCGGCCTGGCTGATGGTGAGTTCAACAGTATCCATGGCTGGCTGGACGAACTTACTTCAACACGGCTTTCACTCGAATGAACTTGTCTTCTTTTAAAGGTGCGTTCGCAAGAATTTTATCTTGCGCTCGACTCTCGGATTCAAGATCTTCGCGCATGGTATTGGTCAGTTCGGTCTCGGTTAAGTCTAAATTCACTCCCCTAGTGTCCAGTTCTTGCAGTTTTTTAAAATAATCAAGAATGGCGGACAATTCGACAAGCAAACTCCCCTTTTCTGTTTCCGTAAGTTCAATGCGCGACAAAGCCGCGATTTTTTCTATCTCGGATAAGGTTAAAGGCATGACCAAATCCAGCACCTTCCAGAATACCCCGTCCGCCTTAGGCGGACTGCGAGGATGAATAGCTTAATATAGTCTTGCTGTGGGGTGCAACACCCCGACAGGAAGGTGCTGGATAAATTATACTAACATCTCCCCGGAAACGCAAAATGGAGCCCCGCCTTGCGCCGCGGCAACTCTCGAAACGTCTCTTCGGGGCGAACCTCCAACAGCAGAGGAGCAATTCACAAAACGGGTAAACCCCGCGCCACGCCTTGACAGGCGTGGCTTTAGGGCGCGCAGCTTTCGCGAATTCTTGGCATTCATCCCCGCCTTTGCAGACTGGGCTTTCTGCGTGGTGCGGGGTAAACCAGTGGTCCTCTTTGCTGCGATAGTGACAACCCCCCAGACCCCTGTTATACTCTTAGTGAAATTAACCCGTCTTTGGGACGGAAAAAGGAGACAATATGGCCGGATGGATAATTTTTATGATTATTGTGGTGGCCGGGCTGTGGCTGATCGGCGTTTACAACTCGCTGGTGCGCGGCCGCAACCGCGTGGACGAGGCCTGGAGCGACATTGAGGTCCAGCTCAAGCGTCGCTATGACCTGATTCCCAACCTGGTCAACACGGTCAAAGGTTACGCCAAGCATGAAGAAGGAGTGTTTACCAAAGTCACCGATGCCCGCACGCGGGCCATGGGAGCGACTTCGGCTCACGAAAAATTGCAAGCGGAAAATATGCTCTCCAGCACGCTGAAGTCGCTGTTTGCCGTAGCCGAAAACTACCCGCAGCTGCGAGCCAACGAAAACTTCTTAAAGCTGCAAACTGATCTGACCGACACGGAAGACAAAATTCAAGCCGCGCGCCGCTTTTTCAACGGCAACGTGCGCGACTACAACACTTCCTTGCAGGTCTTCCCCACCCGTATGCTGGCCAATATGTTTGGCTTTGCGCCGCGCGAGTTTTTCGATATTGACGAAAAAGGCGTGGAAGGCCAGCCGGTGAAAGTTTCATTCTGAAACTTTCACCCCGAGCGGAGTCGAACGGGTCAATGTCAACTTTTTGGCTTACAGCTGGTGGGCTCTAGAAAAAATATAGACTTCTCCTATGCCACCGGAAGAGGAACCTAACCCCCTACATCACGAAGCGGGATTTAAATTCAGAAAAATAGAAAAACCCACATTCGGAGGGAACGCCAAAAACCCAGATGACGTTCTCCGACATGTCGAAAGGACTGGCTATACTCACTTAGTACATACTGCAGACGGTCAAGTGTGGTTTCTGGACGAAAGGGAGGCAGATTTCGCCGACTACGTCCGAAATAACCCCCAATACTGTTTATCATTGGCCAGCCCCGAGGTTCGGGCGATAGTGCAAGCTCAAATCCACAAAGGGTTGAGATTCGAACCGATCCTGTACCTGCATTTTACAAACCCCCTGCGGAAAAAGAAACTAAACTTTAACTTCGATTTTCAAGGTTCAAAATTTTTCCCTTCCCTCTCCCCCTCCCCCGCCTGCGGGGGAGGGTGCCGGAAGCGCAGTCGAGGGGGCGGGAGAGGGTGAAAACTATAAATGAGGTCTTTCAATCAGACAAAACACAAATTACGACCATTAGCAAAAATCCTGAGAAAAAACCAGACCCTGTGGGAAGCAAAAATTTGGACGCATCTCCGAAACCAAAGAGTTTTTCCGATCAAGTTCAAAAGACAGTATGTTGTAGGAAAATTTATTGTCGATTTTTGCAGCCCATCGCATAAACTTGTTATCGAACTTGATGGCGGGCGGCATAACGCAGACACAAACTTGGCACAGGATCGACAAAGAGATAAATATTTGAGGCAAGAAGGTTACAAAATTCTAAGATTTTGGAATAATGAAATTGAAGAAAACCTAGCAGGGGCAATGCAACGAATTCGTGAATCCCTCCCCCCTCCCCTCCCCCGCCTGCGGGGGAGGGTGCCCCGAGCGCAGTCGAGG
>JACQJK010000033.1 GCA_016205055.1 Candidatus Doudnabacteria bacterium | reverse complement strand
TGTCTGCAATTTCAGCTTTTCGGCTGCAAATGCTTCATCGGAATTCGCCGTAATACTGCGATTACGTCTTCATTCCGCTTCAGCATTTTCGCTCGCAAATCTGAAATTTCGCCTTAAAAGCGAGTTTTTAGATGACCTCTTTTTAATTATAGGACTTACTCGTTTGATAGTTTGAATGCATTTGCGGCTTTGCCGCAAAATGAGGGACAAAAAATTCAGCGGCGATGGATTGTTTTTTGACAATTTTAGGTTTTTCGGTTCAAAGTCAGGTCCTTACCTTGATTATTTTTTTCAGAACTCTTACAGCTCCCCGCTCGCATCTCCACCAAACTACTGCTTTTAGATCTTTTTCCAATATGTATCAGCGTACTAGTACGCTGAAATTATTTTATCTTTCTCACGACGCCTCTATTCGCGTCCACCTCCACCAAATCGCCATCCTTCAAAACCTGTGTGGCGATTTTAGTACCAATAACGCAAGGGATGGAAAACTCCCGAGAAATCACCGCGGCGTGAGAAGTTAAACCGCCTTCGTCGGTAATAATGCCCTTTACATACTTTAACATCGGGACCATTTCCGGAGTAGTCATGCTCGTTACCAAAATAAACGGTTGTCGGGATTTGCGGCCGCCATACCTTGTCCATACTTCCACCCGCCCCGTGGTTTTGCCCCGGCAGGCAACCTGGCCGGAAAAACTCGTTTTGTCCGCCACACTCGCTTCCACCGCGGCAAGGGTGTTTCGTATCCTTCTTGCATCACTCCCGGTATAAATGCTCATCCCTCGACCAACAAAGGCCTGGATCACCGCCAGCCCTTGGCGAGCGCTGACAAGCCGGGAAACATTGATTTTTTTACTTTGATTAAAAAAAACTGACAGTTCGTCAAAAGTTAAGCAAGTTAAATGGTTGGGGTTAACCTGGCGCAAGACGGCTAGACGTTTGAGAAAACCGGAAAACCGCGCTCGAATTATAGTCCAATCTTTTTTGTACCTCATCCGCTGCTGCGCGACTTTTTCCAAAAAATCTTCGGAAAAAGCCGGTTCATAACCCAAAACTCGGGTGACCACGCGAAACGTAATGTACTCTCGGTAAGAACTTTCAAAATTATTCCAAATCCGCTTTTGCTCGTTGAATCTCGGGCCGACAGTTTGTGACCGTTCTAAAGCCGCTAAGGACTTTGTTACTTTGGCTAAATACTCATTATACCGAGCAAGCAGGGACGATACTTTCCGGAGATTATTTTTCAAATACTTTTTTAGCGCATTGGTTTCCGAGTCTAAAGTGTAGTTACTGCCCAAACCCTGCTCAAGTACGGTGACGCTGGTTGAAAACCCCTTTCCTACGACCTTTTTTACCTCTCGCGTGTCGCTTGCGATCACAAAGGAATTATCAAGCAAACTGGCCGGTCTTTTTACGTTAAAATGCCACACGGTTTTTCGCTTAGTCATAGACAAGCGTTTAAACCGCTTTACCCTGCAAAGCAGCTGGCGCGGCAGTCGCGGCTTGGAAGTTTACTTTCGTCAGTTGCATCAAGGAAATAAGCAAAATCAAGCCGCCGGCGATTTGGCCTGCCTCTAAGCGCGCGTCAAGAAAAATCCAGTTGATAATTACCGCGGAAAACGGAAACACTAATTCGGCTATCGTTGCCACACTCGCCCGCGTCGCTTGCAACCCGCGGTAATAAATAAACAGCGAAACAAAACCAGCCAGCACCGCAACGATCAAAACGTACAACCAGTCTCGCGCCGAGGCGCTGGCAGTTTCGGCAATGCGGCCGTAGTAAATTTGCACCAGGAAAAGAAACAGCAACGCGCCTAAAAACCTTGCTCCCGTCATTGCCTGAAAGCTGACTTTTCTCAAAACCATTCGGCCGAAAACCGTGGATCCCCCCCAGAAAAAAGCGGCCAGAAGGGCCAAAGCCACTCCAAGCGTCCCGCCTTGCAAAGACAACCCCGAAACGGCCAGTTCCGGAAAAGTCACTAAGTATGCGCCAAACACCCCGAGAAGCGCCCAAAGCCAAAATTTCGGCGTGAGCTTCTCTTTCAGCACAGCGCTGGCTAAGAAAATTGCGATGAAGGGCTGAACTTTTTGCAAAAGGATGGCAACGGAAGGGTTTAAATAATGAAAGCTTTGGGTGAAAAAAATCGTTGCCAAACCCGACCCGCCCCAAGCCACGAACAAAACGGCGAACCGTTCTTTCCAGTTGAGATTTTTTAGCTCTGCTAGACTGCGGGCAAGAAAAACAATTACCAGAACCGCGATGACCAGGTGCTCCATAAACACAATGGTCGAGGAAGAAAGCTCGCCGGTTAAGTATTTTCGGAACGGCGCGTCAACTGCCCAAAGCAAGGCCGCAAACGCGACGAGCCAGGGCCCAAACGATTTTCTATCGTACATAGTCACTCACCTCCTACTACCTTATTTCTTAGAACCTATTTTAAAAATCCTTCTTGGCTGCAATTCCAGAAATTCGGCTGCAAACC
>JACQJK010000015.1 GCA_016205055.1 Candidatus Doudnabacteria bacterium | reverse complement strand
TTAATTACACAAAACGTCAATAAAAGTTATCCAGACAAAAAATCTCCACTGCAACATATTTATCTAAAAAGGGCAAATAGAACCTTCTAGGAAGTTTCAATTAATCTACTGGTATCGGTTTGCTCCACGTACCGTCCAACTCACGCCTAGAAGATACGATTTTGAAGGCTGATTGCGCAAAACTAAAACGAAAATACCGATTGTCAAAGAGATAAAAAAATTCCTCCTCGTCATTAATAGTCTTTTTGTCAATTTGCTAATACAATTTAATAAACATTACCCCTTCCTTGCTGCCTTCCACTACACCCCTTATAGTCACTGTTTGACCGATTAGATACCCTGGATCACTTTCATTCAAACGAACCTGCAAATCATAATAAGGATGGCGGTTGGTGTCAGTGCTGTCAGACAAAAATACGAATGGTTGAGGGCAAAGAAGTTCGACTAAATCGGGATTGGGGCAATTCCTGGCATCTGCCCAGTTTCCAACTACAAATCCTTTGACCATAACGGTTTTGCCGTCTAGGGCACTGCGGTGATCTATAAGATATTTAATGGACATGGCCGAACTAGATACAGAGCTTACCGGCTGATCTGGATAGGTACCGAGTGCCGAACCAGGAGTTTCAGGTTTTATGGTTGTTATCGTTCCAGGTGGTGAGGGCGCCAGACCCTGGGGAAGTGTTTTTCTGGCGTTATTTTGGTCCGCATAAATTACAACCAGCAAAACTGTGACCAAAACTGCCAAACTTATAGCCAATTTTTTGTTCATGAGGAAATGTGTAGGAATTATCCGCGTTGTTCACAGTTCTTGCGGATAGAAGTATTGGGTTAATTTTTCTAAAGGAGTTAAATTGCCGATACCTTTGTGTGGTTTAACCGTATTGTAGTCATTAACGAATCTGACCAGTTCCTGATGCCTGTGGGCTCTGCTCTTATAAAGCCCCGGGCAACAGCATGGTCAATGTTGGCATACGTTCCGCTCACGGCCCCCATATGCTTACGATACCTCACCTGGCTAAGATAACTTGCAGCTTTCTTAGCAAGTTAGCTTTTGCTCCGGTGCTGGACACCTTGGGGTTTTTCGACGGAATCCCTAAGCTTCCTCCGCTTCCATCAAATCCTTGAATGACTCCACCGGCCGTGCCGGGACTGGTCGGAATCAGAAAGATCGCGTAACTTTTGCTGGGGTTCAAGGGCACCGCGGCGCTCCCTGGAATCGCCACGGTCGTGCAAATCGGATTGCTACTGCAGACATCCGGGCTTGCCGCCAAATCTAAATCATAAATCCTCAATTGTATACTGGGCACAAAAGCAGTGCTGGAAGTGGCGTTTACGGTAATAGATCCGTACCCGGCGCTGGGATTGGCAGGATTAAGCGGATCGAACAGCAGCACCACTTCGTTATTGGCGGAGTCAGTAGCGAAAATGTAGGGATTGTCGTAAAGCTGATTGCAAAAGGAAAAATTAGATGACCCGGAGGGCAAGACTTGTGTAACCAGGGTCGGACAAACGTTATTGTAAGTGGTTAATTCTCTTATTCGGAAAAAAAGCGCCGTTTCCGCTCCGGCCTCGGCGGAAAGAATTGCCGGCTCGGATTGAGCAAGCTGACGGGACGCGCGAATCTCTTTTAAGGTCAGGGTGCTTAGGGCAAAAGTAATGGCCGTCACAGCCGCCAGAACCATCACGGCCGTCAATAACGTGACTCCGGCGTTGGACTCCGTGCGATATCTATGTCGAAAATTCTTCAAACCGGCGGTAAAAAACATAATCGTAATCACCTGAAAATCGCTAATTATAGTCCCTGGCGGCAATGGTGCTTTGCACGTTCATACTCGCTCCCCGGTTGGTCTGGGAACTAGTGTTGGATGAAATGACGTAAGAAAAAGTAATAATGTCTTGATTGCCTTCACTGGTGGGACGAATGTAAAACAGAAAATTGGATATGGTCACGTCATTGCCGGTTAAAGTCGTAGTGCCCGCGCCTTTGGCTAACTGCAATTTCCCGTCGGCAAAGAAAATTCTCAAGGTTTCTCCGGAAATGCTTTTCAGATATAGGGTGGTGACCTTCCCTTGGGTGGGAATCGTTCCATTGTAACCAGTTGGCGAAAAGTCAACTTCGCCGTTGCGGATTTCCCGGGCCATAAACTCGGAAACAAACCGGACGTTTTGTTCCACCGTTCTGATTGCCCGGGCTTTTTCGTTGATCCTCATTACCGACAAAAACGCGGCTGTGATCCCCCCAAAGACCACGGTAAACACAGCCATTGCCACCACCGCTTCAATGACAGTAAATCCGGGTGTGAGCCCGGGAAGGATTTTTTTTGCTCCTTCGTCGCCCATTTAAAAGTTTCTCCAATTGGTTAGGTACTCCTCCACACTAAGTTTGCAAGTCGTCGCCAGTGGATTATCGGTAGCCGGACAACGTTTGCCGCTCCACCACACGGTGGACAGAACATACAAGCGCGGGTTGGTCGCAGAAAATGGCGCGGCGGTGTCCCTGGTGATCGTAATTTGGCGCGAATATCGCCAGGTGCCTGGCCCGGAATGAGAGTAAACTCCATCGCTTCTCAAAAAAATTCTGGTTTGCGAGCCGGTCGGGTTGTTCGTGACCGACCAAGCGTTGGAAACCGGATTGAAATCCGCCCGATAATTCACTCCCGTGGCGCTGCCTGGGATGTTATTGTCCCAAGTGCGAATACACAGTTGGTTGTTGCTGGTGCCGAAATCCGCGTCACAGTTTACCAAGGTTCCGTTGTGCCAATTATTATCCCGCGTCATCCGTATTACCTCAATGCCTTCCCGCGCAAGATTAGTAGCAACGATCCGCAATAGCGTGTCCTCGGAGGCGCCGATCGAAGCAATCGCCAAGCTAAGCCCGCCTAGAATGCCGGTTGTCAACAGGCCCAAGGCGATAATTGTTTCAATCAGAGTTAACCCTCGCTCTCCTCTCCAACGAAAAATAATTGCGTTTGAAATTTTTGATGATACGCCGACTGATTGCATAATCATGTCAGTTAATCCGGCCGGAGATGCCGTCAATGGTAACGGTCTTGGCTCGAGTGGAACCCTGGTACTGCAGCTGCAGATTTACCAAAACATTGCGCTGTTCGGTGAATACGACCGTTGTGCCGTTTCGAGCCGTTATCCGAATCTCTCCAAAAGGGGAAATAAAACGAATTTCCACCGCGGTAACGCTTTGGGTCGGTTCGCCCGCGGGGATAACCTCAATGTTGGAAAAAATCACTTTCGGCGATAACTGAAGTGGTTCGATTTGCCGCACCGTGCCCGTACCAATTGCTTCCACAAAAGTTTCGTAAGCCGTGGAGGTGGCGGATAAACTTAATGCGAACGACCTGGCCCCTTCAGTTGATGAAAATGGAACGCCGGAAAGCACGTTGTTCTGCATCTCCCGCAAAGCGCTCACTAGCGTGTCTCGATCAATCTGAAGATCGCGGGACTTGCGGCCTTCTTCATAATTAGCGAGCATCAAGCCGCCAATAAGAAGAACAATGGCAACCACCACCGTCATTTCAATTAAGCTAAACCCCGAAAACCTCGAAAATGATTTTCTGCTCATCTGTTCAATAATAGAAATTTGAAAAATACCACTCTAAAAATTGCTGCCCCCAAAACATGACCGTGACCGCGGAAAAGCAAAGGAAGGTTCCGAAGGGCAAGGTCCCCTTCATGGTTTTTTTTCTTGCGGCGACTAAGATTCCCCCGACGATTGCCCCGGTCACATAAGCCAGCATCAGCATAACCA
>JACQJK010000014.1 GCA_016205055.1 Candidatus Doudnabacteria bacterium | reverse complement strand
GTAATATAGTGACGGTAGATATGAGCTATAAGCCTGCATATGAGCATATTCCCCCGGCAACATACGGCTTTCTGACGAAATTTTACGATTTCGGTTGTGAGGTTTTGGGATTAGGAAAGAGTTTCAAGCGAAAGATATTGGATTCAGTCGAGATAACTGACGGGAGTATTATCCTGGATGTCGGTTGTGGAACAGGAGTATTTTTGGAAGTTCTCGGTGCGCGCTACCGGCAGGCAAAAATCACGGGGATTGATCCCGATACTCGTGCGTTAGAAATTGCGAAACGACGCCTCGAACAGAAAAACTCACATGCGTCTTTGTGCTTGGGTTACGCCGAGGCCTTGCCTTTTCGAGAAGCGTCTTTTGATTATGTCTTTAGCACTCTCGCTTTCCACCATATACCCGAAGAAAAAAAGAAATCCGCGGTTTTTGAGGTTTATCGGGTCCTAAAACCGGGCGGCCGGTTTGTGCTTTCGGATTTTGGCCGGACAAACAACTTTTTAATCCGGCTGATCTTATCTTATGAGGAGTTCGTTGCCGGGAATTTAAGCGGGGCAATTACAGAATATATGAGAGAGGCGGGTTTTAAGGATGAAAAAATTCTGCTGACAAAATTCCCAGCGTTGCAAACCTTAATCGCATCTAAATAACGCATTTTACGTTTTTACGTTCATCGAGTTTTACTATATTACTAGATCGTAATATAGTGAGTGAGGGGAAATAGAGCGGGAGGTTAACAGTTAGACGATAATGACCAACTTGAACTTGCGAAAAATTGCCAAGCTTGGCTGGATAAAACATTGGGTTGGGTATTGGGCGCTGCTTAACGATTTTTATCTTGGCTGGCAGTACACTTTTGGTTTGAAAAAAAAGCTGGGCCAAGGGTTGAATCTCGCCGCCTTTGTTTCGCGCAAGGGCTACTCGACGGCTTATTTGCAAATGGACGATTGGCGGAAGTTCGGCAATTTTTTGGCCTTGAAGGTCAAGCGCAATCCGAAGGTTGTTGATGTGTGGTGCGCAAACTTGAAGTTGCAAGCTGACAAAATTTTAAGGTTGTTGGGAAATCTAAAAAGCTCTCGGGTTAACGCCACCGGCTACCGAAATTTTTTGCGGGCTTTTTACGATTATGGCGTGCCCCATCGAGCCGTGAAAGTCGTAGTGGATTTCCTGCCTCCCGAATCGCTGAAGAAATATTTAAAAAAGCTGACGGAAGCTCGAGTTCACGCCGAGCCGGTTTACGCGGAGACGGAAAATTTTATGCGCTTCACGGCATCGCAAATTTCCAAGCAAACGGGGATTCTCAAGGAACATGTTTTATATTCTACTAAGGAAGAGTTCGAAAAGTTTTGGCGGACTGGGCAACTTCCCAAGGCAAGCGTCTTGAAAAAAAGGTATGATTCAAGCGGTATTTTATATTCCAAGGGACGGTACAGAATTCTGACTGGCCCGCGAGTGAACCAATTTGAGCGCGCGCTTGAGAAACAGCCGACCGGAACCGGTGTTTTGAAGGGATCCAGCGCGTTTCCCGGACGCGCGCGAGGACGAATTCGGGTTGTTCTTGATCCGCAATCGGCAACCAAGCTTTTTAAAAAGGGCGAGATACTGGTAACAGGCATGACCCGTCCGGAGTATTTGCCTTTGATCAGAAAATGCGCGGCTTTTGTCACGGATGCGGGCGGAATGCTGTCGCATGCGGCGATCACGGCTCGCGAATTGGAAAAGCCCTGCGTCGTGGGCACCATGGTGGCCACGAAAATTTTCAAAACCGGCGATTTGGTGGAAGTTGACGCAACGGCCGGCAGGATCAGAAAATTCAAGTCATAAATTTCACATGCTCGCCTCTCTAAGGCCGATTCTTAGAAAGTTTCCAGACGCCAAGCGCCTGCATTGGTATAGATATGGAGATTGGGAATCTCCGGTGTTGCGCAAGGAGCTTTATTTTCAAGGCAATATCCGCGTTCAATTTAAAGCCTACACAGGCCTTGATTGCGGGCTCGAGTATGAGGTTCACAACGAACCAACTGTTTACGCTGTGCGCGAGGACCATGAGAAATTTTTGTCGTTGTTTTTTAAGAACCTTGCGCGTAACCCGAAATATTTTGCCGAATTGACGGCTAAAACCGAGAGGATTTGCGCAACCGTCGAGAGATTTATTTTACGGTTGCACAAGGTCAAGCATTGGGAGAGTTTCAACCGGTCAGGGCTTGATTTTTGGTACAGTTCCTTTAAGCGTCATTATTTGAGTCTTTTCCCTTATTCTTTCTTATGGTACCAGCAAGAGAAGTTCTCAAAACAGCTTGTGGCTTACGCTTTAAAACTCTCGAATGTTAAACCGGACAAAACGCAGATTGTGATTGCAAAAATGATGGCAGCACCATTGGGGAGGAAGCCGTACAGCGCATTGGCTGCAGCCGATTTTTTGAAGATGGTATTGGCTGTAAAGAAAAATCCTAAATTGTTTCGGCTGTTCAAAACATCAAGTTTCGGCAAGACTCAAGGTGTTTTGGGTAATAATGATGTAAAATTTTCGCTAGACCGACATATAAGAAAATACGGATGGTTATCGACCCGCCATTGGCTTGGCAATCCTATGTCTGCGGACGAAGCGTTCAAGCAGGTTAAATCGTTGTTAAAATTGAATATTGATAAGGTACAGCTGGACCGGCAAGCGGCCGCAAGAAAGGCGAAGCTTGCGTTAGGTCGGCTTTTTGAGGAATTGCATTTATCAGGGCCTTCAAAAGCTCTTATCAATATTTTACGCAGGCATGTATTTTTAAAAACTTATCGCAAGGAACTCTTGAGCAAGGCGGATTTTTCCGCCCGCCCGCTCTTTACCCAGATCGCAAGGAGAATGCACCTTGATTACCGGCAGTTGATTTATCTGCGGGTTTCAGAGCTTGAGAACTATCTGCGTCAAGGCAAGTTGCCGGAAATCTCAAAACTCGCCCTTCGCCAGAAAGGATACGCCTTGCTACTATATAAGTCGAAGGTTTATTTGTTTGAAAATCAATTCAGCAAGCACGCTCCCTGGAAAGGAAGAAGGCGTATAACCCTGACAGGCACGGTCGCTCATGGGGGGTTGGCAGAGGGTTTTGTGCGAGTCGTGCGGCGCAATCGAGACATTAAAAGAGTAAGGGCTGGCGAGATTTTGGTTTGCGACATGACCAATCCGAATTATTTGCCGGCGTTGCACAAAGCCGCGGCGTTTGTTACGAATAGGGGCGGCAGCTTGTCTCATGCTGTAGTGTTGAGCCGAGAATTAGATAAGCCCTGTTTGGTCAATACTCGAATAGCCACCGAGGTTTTAAAAGACGGGATGCGCGTTGTGGTAGATGCAAATCGAGGTTATTTGAAAGTTTTAAATTAAAACAACTACTATGCAAGAGTCAGGCGGTATATTGT
>JACQJK010000020.1 GCA_016205055.1 Candidatus Doudnabacteria bacterium | reverse complement strand
GTCAGGAGTCTTAGAACCTATTTTAAAAATCCTTCTTGGCTGTCGTGCCAAAGGCAGATCCCGCTTCGCGGGACAATTTAAGGGTTTTGGCCATTTGGCCAAAAAAATTTTTCCGCTTAACTGTAGGTTAAACATCAAAATTTGTTTTGTCCGACTGGCCTAAAATTCCCAAATTTCGCCTAAAAATTATTTTTAAAACAGTAGGGCTTACGCATGTGATTCCCTCCCCTTGAGGGGGAGGGTTAGGGAGGGGTGATAGGCCTTAACTATGGGCGTTATTTATCACCCTCCCCTTTCCCCTCCCCTCAAAGGGAGGGGAAAAAAGAGAGAAATGCGTAAGTCCTGAATAGGTTCTAAATTTCAGCATAATATTGTCGCGGCATGGTTGAGCTCGTTGGGCGTTTGTCACCCCCCGAAAACTCGCCGAAGCTCTACGTCGGCGCGTAAGGCTTGAGCGACGATTCCAGATATCGAAGCACGTAGGGTCGCGGCGGCCTCCTGTAGAGCGCGGGCCACCGGGAACCGAAGAACGCCACGTAGTAGTCCCAACACGCCTGCTTGCGGTCCCAAAATGGACTTATCACCCGCCCATATTCTTTGTTGCGGCGCGGGTTCTGACTGTCGCTCCAGAGCACCACCGGGTCGCCCGGCTTGAAGCGTGGTGCGGTTAGCCTCGTTTTCTTCATGACTTGCTCTGTTAATTCTCCTCCGCTTTATACCTCGCGGCTTGCCGCGAAGACACATAGTGGAGAATCCTCCGAAGCTTTAGCGAAGGAGGATAGAGGCTTCGGAGAATGAACATGCTATTAATGCCCCTCGATACCTCGGGGATATTCACCAGACGACACCGTTATGCCGCAACACAAAAGGCCCGACAGTCGTCTGGAAATCTCGTTCCGATCTCCCGTTCCGCCTCTGCGAGTTTTGCTTCGGCCAAAGGCCCTTGAGTATTTCTGAATTCGGAAACCACAGTTTTTTATTCCTTTGGCCTTTGATAATCAATAACTCCGCCATTTTTTGTAGGCCGCGCTGGAAATCAGCAGGAAATAACCGGCAACCAAGACAATGATGGCTAGTACTATTATGGTCATGTTTTTTTATTCATTCCACACTTCAGGGATTCCAACAATCACCACGCCGCGACTTTCACTTTGTCCACGTTGGCATCCTCGTTGGAGGAAGACATCTTGGCCTTGAAACGCAGTTTCAAGTTTGCAAGACCGGAGAGCTCGAAGCTCTTGGCGTGCCAGGTGTTTTCCGGATCCACATTACCGCGCAGTCTTGCCTTCTCCACCCAAGTGGCGCCGTTGTCAGTGGAAACTTCAAACGCGAAAGTCCTATAACTATAAACCGCCGACCTGCAAAACCGGCTCTGGATGCTTGCCGGAAGGATCAGTGTGTCCCTGTCCCAGAGGTTCGCCCAACTGAATTAAAGCTTGCCGCACTTCACTCCAGGAAGCCCCGGGATGGGCGGAAAGATAGAGTACTACAGCGCCGGCCACGTGAGGCGCCGCCATGGAAGTGCCGCTATTGCTCACGTAACCGCCATTCGCATACGTTGAATAAATTCCCACCCCTGGAGCACCGAGATCTATCATTGAGCCGTAGTTGCTCCAAATCGCAAACGTATCATCCGAAGAACCAGCCAATCCTCCGGGTAAACCGTCGCGGTCTTCCAGGGCGGAAACAGTAATTACCGCGTCATCATAAGCGGCCGGTACAATGCCTCTTGAGTCAACTCCCTCATTGCCGGCGGCGGCGGCCATGGTCACTCCCGCATCCCGCGTCCGGCAGACTGCCTGGTGGAGGGCACTATTATCACTGTAGCCGCAGTTGTTATCGCTTTTGCCTTTCGTGCCCAAACTCATGTTGGCCGCCTTAATATTATACAGAGAAGCATTGGCTGTCACCCAATCCAGTCCGCAAATTAATTGGGAAGTGGTGCCGGAAGACACGGGTTTACCGTGTCTGATTTTGGTGCTCATGACTTTTACCGAAATAATTCTGGCTTTCGATGCCACTCCAACCACACCGATGTCATTGTCAAGCGCGGCGATGATCCCCGCCACATGTGTGCCGTGCCCGTGCTGATCGTCCGGGCTGGCATGGCCGGTACAATTTTTGCCCGGACCAAAAATATTGCCGGCCAAATCCGGGTGATCAAGATCAATACCAGTATCCAAAACCGCCACGGTCACGCCCGCGCCTTTGCTTACTGCATTGGGAGCATTAATTCGCCGATAACCGGTTGATGATGTCTGGGTAGAAGTTTGCAAAGGCTCAACTATTGAATCCTGCTCAATAAATTTAATGTCCGGATCAGCTTTGATTTTTTCGAGACGCGAGGCGGGGATCACCGCCGCAAAGCCTTTGAGTGCATGCTCATAGATCTGCAGCAACTCCAGTCCATGCTCTTTGGCCAGAATCCGAGCCTTTTCTGGGGCCCGGCTCACCCGATCCTGTAACACCACAATATATTGATCGGGAATTTTATCGCCGGCGACGGCTGAAGAAATTCCATCCCCCACCCCTTTCGACACATTGTAATTTACTTTAACTTGATCAAACAAAAGAACCGCCACCAGGCTTGAGAGCACGAGAAAAAGCAGCCAGCTGCTGTTCTGCCATTTTTTGTTTTCCATATTTTCGATGTTTTTTTCGGGATTTAATCGATAATTTTGATCTGTGTGTTGATTATACCATAATTTTCCTGCCAAGGTGTGCATAAGTTAGGTCTTAAGGATAAGACCCACCAGTATAGCATAAATAGCTAACGCATAGACAATAAACTTAGACTTGAAATAATAGCATCAATCTCACATAAAACTTGTGTGTCAGTATCCTCCCAAGCAACACCTATCACCGTAATGATATTTACGCCATCGGCTACGGCCAGATAATTTTGGAAGATTTCTTTATCAATTACCGGAAGCGGCGGCTGATTTGGTTCTTGGGCAAAACCGGTTTGCGCCGGCGGATATTTATAGGAAATCTTTACAGCCGGCCGGCCCTGGATTGAAAACCTTTTTACCACAGCGTCTTTTGGATTTTGACGCGCAGAAACAATATCATCCAAACGTTTTAGGGCATCTTTGCTATCGAGCCTCACTTCATGCGGCCCGATCATCACTTGCCCTGATTTTTCCCGCGGCTGGGGAGTTTTGGAAATACCATAATTGCGAATCTCAAAAACATTGCTGTACATTTGCCGCGACGGAAACCAGCTGCCCGGGTACTTTACTGTAAATCCCAATTTATTGTCTGAATAAGATTTGCTGAGCGAAACCTGGCATTGGCTTGGCGCAGGAGAAGGCGTCGAAGACATAGGTTCTGGACTAAAAGGCGATTGCGGCTCGGTTTGCTCGTTCTGAAAGGAAATTGAGTCAGAATCATTCGAATTTTGCGAAAGCAAACGCTCATCAACTTGCCCAGCCAAAACTAGCCCAACAATTGCCAATATGCCAACGCCGACCAAAACTTTGAAATTCATAACCACATCATAGCCTTTCATGAATACTAATACAAATCAAAAGCCGTCATGTGAAGTAAAAATTCGTATGTATTACAAAACCCCCGCCTCGAAAAAACTCCCCTCCTTCTCCCCTCTTTTACAAAGAGGGGAAGGGGGAGTTCTCGACTTCGCTTGCGGCGGGGGTTGTCTCACTTGTCATTCCCGACAACGATCGGGAATCCGGTCCCCTTTTCCCCTCCCTCGCCAGGATGGAAAGGGGGAGGGTGACCTAGGAAAAGTTATAATTTTTTCCCAAAAGCCCCGATTTGCTTATCAGGGCTTTTGTTCTTCGAGCGAAGTCGAGAAGCAAAAAATCAAGATCCGCAACCGGGGCCTGCTGACGGGAGTCCAATCCGCTTTTGATACCGTCCGAGAAAGCAAAATTTATTCTTCGCTCCTGTCGAGAATCCTAAATTTTGCTTATCTAAACAGTGCGATTCTCGGCCTCGCTCGAATAATATCGAATTTTCAGACGGTCTCCACGGAGGGCGACTTAGGGTGAGTTATCGTTTTTCTACTTCCGCAGAACTTCTTTGGCAATATACTGCTTCATCAAAGTCTGGTAAGGAATGTTTAAAGAGTTGGCCCGCTCCTTTAGCCTGGACAAAACATAATTCGGTATCCGCAATGAAATAGAAGTAGAGGTAGGCTTAAGATTTGGGAAAATCACATTTTGGGCTTTTGGCCAGTCAAAATAATCCACAGAGCTGTGAGTATCCCAGAACCGCCTCTCCTCGTTTTCGTTTTTAAATTTAGGCAGCTTTTTTAAACGTTTGGTCATAAAATTTCCTTTCTTTTTTGTCAGCCGGACGGGCGGAAATTACTCTCACCAGTCGACCCCTAATAGTAAAAGCAATAAATAATATTTTTCCCGCATTTGTTTGTCCGTACATACCAAAACGGGGTTCAGAGCCGCTGTGTCTTTGGTCGGGAATAAGGAGCTTATGGCGGAAAAAAACTTCCTCGGCTTCCTGAACGGTAACGCCATGTTTGTTTAAACTTTTAGTTCGGTTTCCGCTATCCCATTCGAAGGTTAAAGGCTCTGGCAGTTCTGGATAGTCCATGTAGGTATGGTATATACTAAACTCTACAGTGTCAAGATACCATAAACCAAAAGCCCCCTTCCGAAGCTTTAGCGCAGGAGGGGGCTTTTCCCACTCTTTCTCCCCCTTAAACAAGGGGAAGACGAAGAGGGGGTTTTGAATTTCAGATGTTAATCCGGAACTTGCTCGTTACAGTGGCCCGGGCCAGCGTGAAGAGAATTTTCACCTCTGTTATTTATTTTTCGAGCGAAGCCAAGTAAGTAGTCCGCCTAAGGCGGATCACTACCTGGCGACGTCCAGCCAAGCGGGGCAAAGTCGAGAAGCAAAAAATCAGAATCCGCAACCGGGGCCAGGGCCGGTTATTCCGGTAGCATAGAAAGTGTCCATCCCCAGCTTATCTCCCAGCCCAAGTGTGCGCTTTTGCGTTTCTCCGTCATCAGCAAAGTTGTACATGGTCAGACACCCGCTTGCCGGCTTATTGGTGTGACCGAGGCCTGCAACGTGCCCCCATTCGTGGGAGGCCACGTTTTCAACGTCCAAATCACTGGCGGGGGTATTTGTTGACCAGGTTTCTGAAGTATCCAGCTTCATCCGAAAACCAACAATTTCTTTGGTTACGACATTGCGGCACACGCTGGCAAATGCCAAAGCATTGCCCACTCCGTCAATCAGTCCCCACTCGATTCTATTTGATCCTCCGCAGGGATTTGGTGAAGGGTCAGCATCGTTGCGCACAAAATTCGCAGGATTTACAAATCCATCCCAAGTAGCTTCAGCTGCCTCCAACGCAGTATTTGCTCCACTTACCGGCTCGCCCCCCTCTATTTTGTACTTTGTTGTCGTACTGACAATCCAGCTAATCCCGCCCATAGTCAAGGAAAAATCATCTGACTCGGTCGTGGGATGTGGCCCCGGGCCAGCGTGAGTCGGAGTTTTGTAGTCCACAAACACTTCCTCAACAAACTCGATCTGCGGCGCCTTAACGCCTTTATCCGGCGTCTGCTTGGCTGGCCCTTTCGCCTCCACAATCGAGATCATGGAGACGGCGAAGATGAAAATTAGGATTGTGGCGAACGAAATTAATCTACGCATAGAATTTTCACTATTTCTCCCCCTGCCCCGTCGCCTCCTCCCCTGGCGAGGGGAGGAACGAAAGGAGAGGTCGAGGATTTATTTAATCGTTGCAGGAATTGGAAATCACAGCATCAGGAACCAAAGCCCCGATTTGCTTATCGGGACTTTTTTGAATACGGTCTTAATCTACCAGTCCTGGAAGGCTATCCCAGGAAACCTTGTTCGCAGTGCTTTGGGCAATCTGCGGATCAGCAGAACCAGTCGGAATTGGCGAGGGCACCAGATCTCCGCTTTCATTATAGGCACCCAGTGCTCCGGCAGCGGCAAGAATTGAACTTCTGTTGCTGGTGCAGAAAGCGGCTTTTCCGGTTGCTATTGCTCCAGCATCATCTGTACCAAATGCTTCTTTATTAAGCATTGCCGCTAAGAGCTGTTGGGCAAGTTGCATTCTGGCTTGATCTACCTGTGAGCGTCTAATGCTAGTTGTTCTGTAGGGAAGGCTTGACCAGAAGCCACCCATTAGTTCAGCAATATTGTCAATGTCGCGATTGCCGCAGATGAGTCTCTCACCAGCGTCCATTGTGGCCAGGGTATCCTCTGCCAGATCAAAGTGCGTCTGCCAGAAGCCCTGGGTGCGAGTTGGACCTTTGACAGTCAGGGGCTCACATCTGCCCTCACTTGGCAGATAGTTTTGATCGCCGCTGTAAGTAACTAAGTAAGAGAGCGGTCCGGCCAGAGGTGTGAACGGCGTTGATTCGGCCTGACCCAAAAAATCGAGTGGAACCCCGCTTTCCGTGGCGAACAGTCCGGTACAATCAATGGTGCTAAAGAGATTAAAATCAACTGTTCCGGTAGGAATAGGACCTGCTCCAATAACAGTGGCTTTATCATGTACTTGAGTCCCAGTAGGAACAACCTGGTTTGTAATGTCAAGGTGATTTGCATCGTGAACCTGCGTGACTACTTCGGAAGGCAATTTTTCAATCTCAAATGGCTCGCAGATTCCCTGGCTTGGCAGATAGACCTGATCGCCGCTGTAGGACACAAGATACCCATAACTTCCAGGTGGCAGA
Organism: Candidatus Doudnabacteria bacterium; assembly: GCA_016205055.1. GTDB lineage: Bacteria > Patescibacteriota > Doudnabacteria > UBA920 > 2-01-FULL-50-11 > JACQJK01. The sequence continues at coordinate 2,465 of JACQJK010000020.1, read as the reverse complement.
GGGATAGGGGTTGATTCTGTTGCTCCGGGACCAAATAGACCCAGCGGCAGAATTTCGGTGGGAATAATTGGCGGGCCTTGCTGACAAGTAGGATCGGCGAATAAATCAAAGGCAACAGGGCCGGTCGGCACAATTATCCCGTCGCCGATTACAGTCGCTTGATCATGCACCGCGGTTCCGACCGGCACTGACCCGCCCGTTATCGGATTGTGCGAAGGATCATGCACGTGGGTTTCCACTCTCGATTCCTGTTGCAGGCGCAAATTCTCAAAGGTGCAAGTCACGGTTTCGCCGGCTTGCAAAACAATAGCGCCGGTCGGGCTCAGGTCACTGCAAGTAGCGCTAGTCAAAGACCAGCCGGCAGGAACGTTCTCGGACACTGAATAGATGCCAGGGTCTAAGTCGCCCGAATCATTTGACTGGCCGTCAGACAGGCTGAAATCGGGATCAACTCCTGCGTCCCAACTGGCGCTGAAATCGAAAACTTGAGCGGCGCCATCAGGAGTGGTTTGCTTCACTACTATAATCTTGGCGTCTTTTTCGTTGATGAAAGTGCAAGTCACGGTTTCGCCGGCTTGCAAACTAATGGCGGCAGGGTTACTCCCATCACTGCAAATTGCTGACTCCAAATCCCATCCTGCCGGCACGGTTTCAGAAACAGAATAGGTTCCCGGGCTCAAATCGCCGGAATTGTTGGTCTGGCCGTCGCTTAACTGAAAAGCCGGGCCATAGTCAGTGGTGAAATCGAATAATTGCGAATCGCCGTCCGGATCGGTCTGTTTCTCAACGATGATAAAGGCGTCCGCTTGGTTGGTGAACGTGCAAGTGACGGTTTCCCCCGCCGCAAGGCCAATGCTGGATGGATCAGAGCCATCACTGCATACCACAGAGATTAAATCCCAGCCAGCGGGTGTTAGTTCTGATACAGAATAAGTCCCCGGATCAAGATCGCCCGAGTCATTGGACTGCCCATCAGAAAGGAAAAAGTTGGCGCTGTAACTGGTGTCAAACTCAAAACTGGTCTGGACGCCATCTGGGTCGGTTTGTTTAATAACCACAATCTTGGCATCTTTTTCGTTGGTGAAAGTGCAGGTAATAGTCTCACCAGCATCTGGAGTGATACTACCTGGGGTATTCGTGCCAGTACAAACTGCGCTTGTCAAATCCCAACCGCCAGGAACGTTTTCCGCAATGGTGTATGTATTATCCGGATCAAGATCATTGAAAGTCTGGCTGGCAGTTCCGCCGATAGTGGTGAGGTCTATATCTGCCGGCAGACCGGTGCCGGTGGCGTCAAAGTCAAAGCTGTCGTCGCCACCGAAAGTGTTTTTGACAAGAATTATTGTCGCCAGTTTCTCGTTCGTAAACGTGCAGGTTACGGTTTCTCCTGGCGCAACATCAATACTGCCTACTGTTTCGCCAGCATCGCAAGAAGTGCTTTCTGGTGATTGCCAGCCGGCTACCGGATCCTCTGTAACTGCGTATGTGCCTGGTAGTACCTCGGCGTTATAGTTTGGCAATCCTGGTGTAGAATCATCTACAAGCTGGAAAGTGGCCGGATTTCCGTTGCCAAAATTGTTATTGAAGGTAAAGGCCTGCGAGCTGTCCGGAATTGCGTTTTTCTCAATAATAATATGCGCGCGCTTGGTGTTTTCAAACAAGCAGGTTACGGTTTCGCCTCCATCCAGATCAATGGTAGCGGTCGCGCCCAGATCTGTGCTCCCCCCGTCTGGGTCAGTGCAGGTGATGTCCGCCAAATCCCAACCAGCTGGAACATTTTCAGTCACCGAATAAGTGCCTGGCGCGAGATTAGGCGTGGTAGTGAACTGCCCGTCGCTTAAATCAATGTCTCCCCCGCCGTAGCTGGAATCAAAATCAAAAACCTGCGGATCGCCGTTCGGCAGAGTTTGTTTTTCGATGATAATAGTTCCAGAAACTAACTGGGTGTCGGTTGCTCCGGCGCTTACGGTTGTATGAGGAGCCCTATGAGACGTTCCGCCGGTATAACTGCTGGAAGCATCAATATCATCATCACCTCCAATATCGGCCGCGCTTACCACATACGACACCTGCGAGGATACAAAAGGAAAACCTAAAGTGACCAACGGAATACCGCCCAAAGGAGTCACATCCACAATGCTCCCGCTGGGAAGAGTAATGGTGAGAGTGCCTCCATCAAAATTACAATTACTTCCCCCCAAATGACTCAAAGTGGCTTCATATTTGATGGTCTCGCCAACAGCGACAGTGCCAAAAACCGGAGTTATACCGTCAGCGCGAAAAACAGTCAAGGAAAGCCCTACCCCGGAGGCTGTGCATCCTGGTGGGCTGTTATCCGCCCTTGCAGGGACTACAAGCATCAAAAAACCAAGCACCACTGCTACCCCGATCCCGACCAAGAGGGCTAGTTTGTGCTCGGAAATGCGATGTTTGATTAGTTCCATACCCAGTATATCAACTTTAAG
>JACQJK010000019.1 GCA_016205055.1 Candidatus Doudnabacteria bacterium | reverse complement strand
GGCAAAGGCACGCAAGCCAAGTTGTTGGCGGAAGAATACGGACTCGTGCACCTTTCGTCCGGTGAAGCGCTGCGCGCAAGCGCAAAAACCAGGACCCCGTTGGGCCGTTTTTTAACCAGACAGCTGCAAACCGGACGATTAACGCCTATATCCACCTTGATTAAGGTTTTCGAGCAGAACATCAAAAAAATTCCCCGGAGCCAGGGTTTGGTTTTGGACGGTTTTGCCCGTCAAATTACCGAAACCCGCATTTTGCTCGGTAAGTTAAAGAAACTCAAGCGCCCGATTAACGCCGCTGTTTTTATCGATATTCCCAACGCCGCATCGATTCGGCGTTTGTCGAAACGGTTGCAGTGTGACCGCTGTAATCGAATCTATATCAAAAGCGGGCAACTTCAAGCGGGAGCAAGGTGTCCCAAGTGTGACGGCCGTCTTTATCAAAGAAACGACGATAAGCCCGCCGCCATCCGTAAACGCCTTGTTTACTATCGCAAGCACACTCTGCCGGTTATTAAGTTTTTTCGTTCGCGCGGTTTGCTGATTGTCATTAACGGGAGTCAGTCCGTTGCCCGCGTTCATAAAGATATTGCCCGAGCTTTGGTGCGAAAGGGGCTTCTTTTAAAAAAGTGAACTACCTTGCGGCAAGCCGACGAGACCTCTTTGGCTTATCAAACACAGTTCATTCGTCCGAGGATCCGCACTCCTCCTTCTCCGCCTTAGGCGGATTCGGGGGATACTCACCATTTTGATTCCCGTTTCGATCCGCCTAGGGCGGACGAGAAGCGGGATATTGACAGCGGCAACGCCCTCGGGCGCAAGTCGAATGGGCGGAGGAGAATAACTTGGTCAATCATTACTCCAATCTCGAAATCGCGAAGATTAACCAAAGCGGGAAAATTCTCTCCCGCGTTTTGCGAGAAGTGGTCCGCGCCGCCAAACCCGGCATTAGCACGTACGCGCTCGATCGGCTGGCGCGAAAAAAAATTGCGGCCGCCGGCGCGCTTCCCGCTTTCTTAGGATACCAAACTCATGGCAGCCCGCCGTATCCGGCCGCGTTGTGCGTATCCGTCAACGAAGAGTTGGTGCATTGCATCCCCAAGAAAGCAAAAATTGTTAAGCCCGGCGATATCGTGAGTTTAGACTTGGGCGTGAACTACGGCGGTTTTTTTTCTGATATGGCAGTAACGGTTCCGGTAGGATCGGTTTCATCGTTGGCCCAACGGCTGATTCAGGCAACCGCTGCGGGCTTGGAAGAGGCAATTATGATCATCAAGCCCGGCGCAACTTTAGGCGATCTGGGAGCGGCGATACAGCATGCTGCGGCTTCAAAAGGTTTTGCCGTGGTGCGCGATTTGGTGGGTCACGGGGTGGGCAAAACCGTACACGAGGACCCCAAAGTTCCCAATTACGGCACTCAAGGCACTGGTTTGCGATTGACCCCGGGAATGGTCTTGGCGATTGAGCCCATGTTTACCGCGGGCTCCCACAAGATCCAAATGCTTGCTGATCGATGGGGAATTGCGACTGCCGACGGGTCACTTTGCGCTCATTTTGAGAAAACCGTGGCGGTCACCCAGATGGGCCATAAAGTCTTAACGCCCGATTTTTGATCTAAAGCGCGTTTGTGTTATAATAACCTTCGCATTAAAAGCCGCCAATGAAAGAAAAAGAAAAAAATCCCCCTGCACTCGGTGTGAAAAAGGTCAAAAATGAATCCGAAAGCCCTCCGGCGTCTTTAGACATGGAACTTGACGACTCTCCTGACCAAAGTGAAGAAAAAAAATCAAAAAATGACCAAACTCCCAAGCGTCCTTGGCTGATCTCTGATTTAAAAGCTCATCAAGACCACAATCACGCAAAAATTTCCACCGTCAGCACGGCCCTGGCGGTGAGTTTGCTCGTAGGGATAATCGGGGGAGTGGTGGGAAGTATTTACATAAGCCCTTGGCTTAAGCTGGCCGTTATCGGATCGCCTCCTGGGGCGGTTTCCGAACTGAAAAAAGTGATTTTGGATGAGAACTCCGCGATCATTGAGGTCGTAAAAGAAGTTAACCCCGCCGTCGTTTCGATTATTATTACCAAAGACTTACCTAAACTCGAACAATTTTTCTTTGATCCTTTTGGCAACGAAGGCGACGAGTTTGTTTTTCCTCCCTTCAGCTTTTCTGCCCCGGGATCAGAATTGGAGCGGCGGCAAATTGGGGCGGGGAGCGGGTTTATCGCGACTTCTGACGGGTTGATTGTTACCAACAAGCACGTGGTTGCCGACGACAAAGCCGAGTACACTGTTATCACCAAGGATGGGACAAAGTATCCCGGCCGGCTTTTGGCCAAAGACCCCCTTAACGATCTGGCGATCGTGAAAATCGACGCTTCCGCTCTGCCGGTCGCGAATCTTGGGGATTCGGAAAAGCTTGAACTGGGGCAACGGGTGATTGCCATCGGGAATACCTTGGGCGAGTTATCCAACACGGTGACGACGGGCGTGGTTTCGGGACTTGGGAGAACGGTCGCAGCCGGCGACGCAAGCGGCCAAACCGAACTGTTGCAGGAAGTCATTCAAACTGATGCAGCCATCAACCCCGGGAATTCCGGCGGCCCGCTCCTGAATTTAGCGGGCCAAGTCATCGGGGTAAACACCGCCATTGACCGCTCCGGTCAACTGGTCGGGTTTGCCATTCCGGTGTCAGAGGTGAAGAAAGTTTTGGATGATGTGCAAACGCACGGCCGCGTGTTGCGGCCGTTCATTGGCGTCCGCTACGTCATGGTCACGGGAGACTTCGCGCAAGTCAACAAATTGCCCGCCGACCATGGGGCGCTCATCGTGCAAGGGGAGGGGAAGGGCGAAACCGCGATCGTGCCTGCCAGTCCGGCGGAACGGGCGGGATTGCTGGCCGACGACATTATTTTAGAGATCAACAGGAAAAGGATTGACGAAAAAAACAGCTTGAGTCGGGCCTTGCGCGTTTTTAAACCAGGAGACCAGGTTTTACTGAAAATTCAGCGCGGCAGTGAGCAAAAAGAGCTGCTCCTCACGCTCGGGGAGGCCTGATGTCATGGGGCGAATTATGGCTTTGGATTTCGGCACCAAGCGGATCGGGGTGGCTTTGTCCGATCCCGCGAAAATTATTGCGCATGAGTATCCCGTATTGCCGGCGGCGAGGAAAACTTTCTTTAAAAAACTTGATGAGCTGATTCGTGATCGCGAAGTGGAAAAAATTCTTGTCGGGCTGCCGAAAACTTTGTCCGGCGATTTGGGAGAAATTGGCGCGAGGTCAAAAGCTTTCGCGGAGGAGTTGCGGCAAAAGTACGGCATCCCCGCCGAACTAATTGACGAGCGCTTTACCACTCAACAAGCATCTCACTCCGGACGCCCGGGTAAAACCAAGCGTACGCGAAGCGCTCTTGATTCTCTGGCAGCGCAGCTGCTGCTGCAGGGTTATTTGGATGGGATGTTGAATCGCGCCAAAGAACATGAGTAGCCGCTCATTTTTTTATAGTCGTGGACAACTCTCCTATTTTTTCGACTCCGTGCCGGACTTTTTACATGCATTGAATCCCGGCGCTGACTTACCACGATGGATGAAGGGAAGCGCCAGTTGTCAGAAACCTGAAGTTTGCCCCGTTACCTCCAAGTCCGCGGGTGTCGCATGGGATAAACCGCGTGTCCGATAAACCCTTGCGATCTAGCGTCAGAGTGGTAATGGGGGGAACCTTCAGGCCGCGTCGTTTTTGACAAGAGGTCATTTACCCCAAAATTAAAAAAAATGAATCAAGAAATTTTTCCTAAATTTTATCGTTATCTGATTTGGGCAATCGCTTTCGCTGTTTTCGCGCTGATCGCACTGACCGGCTGGATTGCGATTAACGTCGCCGAGATCGATCGGGAAGTTTACGAGTTGCGGTACAATCTCTAATTCTTTCCCTGCAGACTTTTAACTCGAATCCGTTTACGGAAATGTCAGAGTTCCGACAAGATATTGTGACCAAGGAATGGGTATTGGTTGCTCCTTCGCGCAGCCCTCGGCCGCAGGAGTTCAAAAAAGATGCGGCGACCCCCGAAAGTTTGCCGGAAAGGGCGCCTGCTTGCATTTTTTGTCCGGGAAACGAAAAAACCACCCCTGCCCCGCTTGCGCAATATCCAAAAACAGGAGAGTGGCAGATCCGGGTAGTGCCCAATAAGTTTGGGCTTTTAGAGTTGGCGGAGAGCCCGCCGCAACGCGATTTTTACGTGCGTTTGCCCGGAATCGGTTCGCATGAGGTTTTGATCACGCGCTATCACAACCAACCGGTTGCCCTGCAGTCGGTGGCTTTGATTGACCAAGTTTTGGCCGCGTACACAGAGCGCATCAACGAGTTGTCCACTTACGAGGCGGTCCGGTACGTTCATATCATCCAGAATCACGGCAAACTCGGCGGCGCGTCATTGATTCACCCCCATTCCCAGATTATCGCCATGCCTTTTCCCGGTCCGCATTTACAGGAAGAACTGCGCGGGGCGAATCATCATTATGATATTTTTGACCACTGCATATATTGCGAAATCATCTTGCACGAAAAAAAAGAGCAAGTAAGAGTAGTTTTTGAAACCGAACGCTTTCTCGCCGCCTGTCCTTTTGAAAGTAAAATGCCGTATCAGGTTCGGATTATGCCCAAACGCCACGAAGCCAGGTTTAACCGTATCACCGTGGAGGAAAGGGGAGAATTGGCGGCGGTGATGAAGGCGGTCCTGACCAAAATTTATCATCGTTTGGGGAACCCGGCTTACAATTATTATTTTCATACGTTGCCTTTTTCGCGCAGTACCAACGTTGCCAGTAACGAAAACGCTTACCATTGGCATCTGGTGATTATGCCCCGAATAAACATTTGGGCCGGACTGGAGTTAGGAACCGAAGTTTACGTTAACGTCGTTCCGCCGGAACAAGCCGCGGAATTTTTGCGAGGGTAAAAGCGGTCATGAAAAAAATAATTATAGCCAACTGGAAAATGAATCCCCGGCATCTCTCCGAAGCGGTCGCCTTGTTGAAGGATTATTCTAAACTGCAAATTCCCGACAAGCGTGCTTTAATAGTTTGTCCGCAGATGGCCTTATTGCCCGGTGTGATCGACAAGTTCGGTTCGAAATTTTTTTGGGGCGCCCAAAATTGTTTTTGGGAACTGACGGGTCCTTACACCGGGGAGTCCTCGTCTGCGACCTTGAAAGGCCTGGGGGTAAGTCATGTTCTGCTAGGGCATTCGGAAAGAAGGAAGTATTTGGGCGAAACCGACGGCATGGTAAGAAGAAAGTTAATCGGCGCCCTGCGAGTCGGGTTGACGGGTGTGGTTTGCTTGGGCGGAGGACTTTTTAAAAGAACGGGCGAGCCCGCAATAAAAAATTGGATCAAAAAACAATTTTTACTTGCCACCAACGGGATTAGATTCGATGCAAAGAAAATCGTCTTGGTTTACGAGCCCGCCTGGGCCATCAGTACTTTCGGCGCCGTTCCGGTTTCGCGGCGGCATATTGAAAGTATGGTTGGAGTTTTGCGTAAATCTCTGGCGAAGCGATTCGGAGCGCGCGCTTCCGGACCGGTGAAAGTCTTGTACGGGGGAAACGTTAACGGTTCGAACGCGGCGGAGATTTTTTCATCGCGCGGTTTGAACGGGGCTTTGGTGGGCGCGGCAAGTTTGAATAAAAAAGAATTTTCAAAAATTTTGCGAGCGGCTAATTAATGTTTAAATTACTAAAACTATGATCTACATTGCTTCCGACCACACGGGCTTTGAGATGAAGGAAGGTCTCAAAGAATATTTATTACTGCGCGGCTACAAAGTAAAGGATTTGGGCCCGCAAAAAAAAGACCGCGTCAAGTATCCGGAATTTGCAAAAAACGTAGGCCGCGCCGTAGTCGCGGAGGTTAATTCCCGAGGGATATTGATTTCCGGCACGGGCGCTGGAATGTGCATCGCCGCTAACAAGGTAAAAAAAATTCGGGCCAGCGTTGTTTTTAACGAAGAGCTCGCGGAAAAGACCCGAATGGAAGATAACGCAAACATGTTGTGTCTGCCCTCGAATTTCATTGCTTTGGAGTTGGCGAAAAACATTGTGGGAACCTGGCTTTCCACCTCCTTTTCGGGCGTGGATTATTACGTGGAGTGCAATAAAATGATCGGCGAGATAGAAAATAATGAGCACTAGGTTATTTGATGTCGTCGCGATTGGCGATTGCAAGGCCGATCATTTCATCGCCTTGGATAATTGCTCCGTTGTTACTCGTCCCGGGGGCATAAAAAAGTTGTTGCTGGATTTTGGACAGAAAATTCCGGTAAGGGAGTTTAAATTTTTTCCCGGGGGCAACGCTTTAAACACGGCTGTAAGTTTTTCGCGCCTAGGCCTCAAAACCGCCCTGTTAACGGTTTTGGGCCATGACGATGAAGGAGCGCGTATTCTTGCCAAGCTTGCAAGCGAGCGCATTAGTAGGCGTTTTGTCCGAATCGAGAAAGGAGTCGAAACTGATAAAAGTATTATTTTGGTTTTCGGCGGGGAGCGAACCGTGCTGTCTTATCACGCCGAAAAAACGTATCATCTGCCGGCCGATTCCCGCACGATTTGGGTCTATTTGACTTCCTTGGGTGCTGAATACAAAAAGATTTATGAAGATGTCGCCAAGAAAAAGAACGTTCACGGTTTAAAAATTTCCTACAACCCCGGCACTCGGCAGCTGCTGCATTCGGTAAGCGCTGTAAGGAAGATGGCGCGAGCTTCGGAAATTTTCATTGTAAATTTACAGGAAGCCCGGTTGGTCGCGGGGCGAAAAAGCGCTAACCCGAAGTCGCTGTTGATAGCGCTCAAAAAATTCTCGTCTGCGATCACAGTCATCACCGATGGGCCAAAAGGAGCGTTTGCGCAGGGCCAGGGAGAGTACTATCGTATTGCATCCTTCCCCGCAAAGCGGATTGACTCAACCGGCGCCGGTGATGCGTTTGCCTCGGCTTTTACGGCAGCGATTATCTATGGGAAAGGTCCTAGCGAGGCCCTAAGGTGGGGCTCGCTTAACGCGGTAGGCGAGATTAAACAGATCGGGGTGCAGACGGGATTGCCGACAAAAACACAAATGTTAAAGTTGCTCAAATCGGCGTCTTGGTTTTCAGCCAAGAAGTTTTAGATGGGGTGCAAAAAATACCGGCTCTGTCAAAAACGAGTTTTTTGTTGTTGGAAAAATTTGCAAAAACCGGAAGAATATTTTATAATTTTTGCAGATTATTAAACCTTTTAGAAACAAAAATGCCCAGTAATACAACT
>JACQJK010000004.1 GCA_016205055.1 Candidatus Doudnabacteria bacterium | reverse complement strand
CAGTAATGTTATCGGAGGGGGTTTGACTTTAATTTATGTTTATTCAAAACTTTGGGATCTCGGCGACACCGCACGGGTTTTTGCCGCCGGACTCGGTTTGTTGTTTGCGGTCGTGATAGCCGCAGTTAAACTTAAAGACAAAATCTCATGACGCAGGAAAGGAGTATTTTTAAAATTATTTTCGGCTCCGTTATCTTTTTATTCAGCAATGCCTTTGCTTTTTTCACAGCGGAATTGTTAGCCCCATCCAGCTACGACTCAACCCGCACCCTGGTCTTGTTCATTTTCGGGGTCATTTATGTGATCGTTGGCGCAGCTTCGGCCAAGGTTGTCGCTATTGGTTTGGGTTTTCTTTTTTCTGCCGACGTGGTGATTTTATATTTACTTTTCGAAGATTTTCCGGGTTTCGTCGAAGGCGCCAAGCTTTTGATAGTCGGCTTGACCCTAGGAGCTTTGTATTTATACGCGTGGGAAAAGTTAGCTGATGAGCCAGCTTCGCCGACTTCAGGGATCTCCCCCGGTTTCAATAGTTGAAGATTTGAAAAAACAGTCCGCCGCGGCGGACTGTTTTTTTGCGGGCAATTTTCCCGGAAGATTATTTTTTGCGTTTCATAAAAGCGGGAGTCAGGCGCGTCAAGAGCCCGGATTCGTGCTTGTTAAGGTAAGCCCGGATTTTGCCGCGGGCGTTTGAGGTGGCGGCCAGGTTCAGCCAGTCCCTGGTGACTTTGAGTTTTTTGTCCTCCAAAATTTCCACTACGTCGCCGTTTTGCAGTTTGGTTTCCAGTTTCGCCATTTTCCCGTTGATTTTTGCTCCGCCGCAGTGCAGGCCGAGTTCGGTGTGCACGGCAAAGGCAAAATCAATGGCCGACGCGCCTTCGGGCAGGTCTTTCACGTCGCCTTTGGGCGTGAAAACGAAAATCCGGTTTTTGAAAAAATCGATTCGCAAGCTTTCTAAAAATTCTTCCGGCCGTCGCACCGCTTCCTTTTGCCATTCGGACAACTGCCTGACCCATTCCAGCTTTTTCTGGTTGGTTTTCACGCCGGTTTTGGGCTTGCCGTGGTCGGAATAGGCCCAGTGCGAGGCAATGCCGTATTCGGCTTCTTCGTGCATTTCTTTCGTGCGAATTTGGATTTCCACGAATTTTTGTTCCGGTCCAAAGACGGTGGTGTGCAAACTTTTGTAGCCGTTGGGTTTGGGCACGGCGATATAATCTTTGATGCGGCCGCGGATGGGTTTGAAGTATTGGTGAATTGTGCCCAAAACCGCGTAACAGTGCTCGACCGAATCGGTAATAATGCGCAGGGCGATGATGTCGTAAACTTTGCCCATATCCATACCGTACTCTTGCCGCTGCAACTTTTGGTAAAGGGAGTAAAGATGTTTTATGCGGCCTTCGATTTTCGTAATGGGAATCTCGTGTTGTCGAAAAATCCTCGCAAACTCGCCAATAGCCACGTTAATGTAGTGTCCCGCGTTTTGCAGCTTTGGCCTCACCTGCGCCACCAACTGGTTGTATTCTTTGGGATAAACAATGGGGAAAGCCAGGTCTTCCAGCTGGCCGCGCACCTCGCCCATGCCCAGGCGGGCCGCAAGCGAAGCGTAAACTTCCAGCGTTTCCCGCGCGATCCGTTCTTGCTTGTCACGCGACAGCGCCGTAATGGTCTGCATATTATGCAAGCGGTCAGCCAGTTTAATAAGCACAACCCGAATGTCTTTGGCCATGGCCAGGACCATGCGTTTTAGGGTTTCGATGTAGGTGGGGTCTTTTTGGTTGCGCAGTTTCACCTGCCCCAATTTCGTGACCCCCAATACCAAAAAAGTCACTTCGTCGCCGAATTTTTTTTTGATTTCATCCAAACTTTTTTCGCTATTCTCCGGAACGTCGTGCAGGAGAGCGGCGGCCACGGTTACCGGATCCATGCCCCAAGTCGCAAGGTAATCGGCGACGATGAGCGGGTGTTGAATGTAGTCCTCTCCCGATTGACGCTTTTGCCCGGCATGCGCGCTTTGCGCATAGTCAAATGCCGCTCTTAACAGCTTTTGGTCTTTGGCGAGAATTTGATGTTTTCTGATCAGTTCCTGTATAGTCATAGCGAAACTTTTGCAAACTCTATCTTACTCCTGCGTACTCCAAAAAGCAAGAGCCCCTCGTTTGTGTTAAAATAGACGCACGGGAGTATCTTTATGAAAAAAAATTGGTATTTAGCTATTTTAGCGATAGTGCTGGCGGGGGTGATTTTTTCCGGTGATATTAAAACCTTGTGGGACAAGGGTACCGCCCGCATTACCGAAAACTTTCACGCCGAAGAGTTGTTGGCGGATTTAAAAACGGAAATTTTCACTCCGCCGCCATTGCGGCAGGAATTCGGTCCGCAAGATTCCTATCTGACCGCGGCGGGAGTGGTTAAATTTACCAACCAGCATAGAAACGGCGATGGCCTGCCCGGGCTTGCGGTCAACGCTAAATTAAGTGAGGCGGCAAAAGCCAAAGTTGATGACATGTTTGCCCGCCAGTATTTTGAGCACGTATCTCCGGTTGGCGTTGGCGCGGATCAATTGGTCAAAAGCGCCGGCTATAGCTTCATTCTAGTCGGAGAAAATCTGGCCTTGGGAAATTACGAAGACGATGCCCTACTGGTGCAGGCCTGGATGGACAGCCCCGGACATCGCGAGAATATTTTAAACGAGCGCTTCACGGAAATCGGGGTGGCCGTAAAGCGGGGAACGTTTGAAGGGAAAAGCACGTGGCTTGCGGTGCAGGAATTCGGCAAACCATTGTCGGATTGCCCGACAGTCAACGAAAGTTTGAGAGTGGCAATTGAAAACGGGCAGGTCTCGTTAGATTCTTTGCAAGTCCAAATCGAACAAAAGCAGACAGAACTGGACGCGGCAAAAACGAATAAACGGGAAGACCGCCAGACATATAATCAGAAAGTCGCAGAATTTAATGCTTTGGTAAATACCTACAATGCAAAGTTGGAAGTGCTGAAAAAACAAATTGCCGAATACAACAGCGAAGTTCAGGAATTTAATGTCTGCATCGCTGTTTGAAGGAGTTATTAGAGTCCCGTTTTTTCAACAATATCCTAGATTCCTCCGCTTCGATTCAGGTGAGAGTTTTTGGGATGCAGCAATGCCTTAGAGTAACTGAACATGCTCAAGAAAATACATCTAAGTAAATCAAAAGCGGAGCCGTTTGAATATGCTCCGCTCGCGGCGCTACAAGCCCAAGGCCAACCCCAGGCCGATCGTCCGCTGCCGCTTGCCGTAGTTGTATTCGACAAACCAGGTGAGCTTTTTGAGAGTTACAGAGAGCCCCAGCGGCATATTATGGAAGGTCTGTGGAGGCGTGAACAGCTTTTCCTCCTTGTTCGGCCCTGACGGAACCAAAACACTGTATCCGCCATACCCGCTTGCGGGCAGCTTGCCCAATCGAAAGTTGTGGCTGACAATCAAAGCAGAAAGCCACAACACCCGACTTGCGTCGGCTCGGCGATGGCAAGCCGTGGACAGCAGGTTAAAAGAAGAAAGGCTGGCTACTCTGCTTTTGACTAGATTGAGGTTGGCGCCAGCAGAAAAGTAGGCCTGCTTTTGACCAAACGCAGTAACGACGCCAGGCCCCAAGTACAGGTCTACTCGATTGTTGACTCCGTAGATATACTGGGCGAAAGAATTCGACAGAGTGGTGTAGTCTTTCACAAACAGCGCGTTAGCGCTAACGAAGAACGCCGATTTTCCCTGACCCAGCGTTTCTGCGGTGGTCATGGTTTGTGCGCAAAGAGGGGCGAGGCTAACCAAGGCAGCAAGGGCGAATTTCATATGAGTCCTCCGTGGAACTTTAACGGACCATTCTATAATTTTTATCGAAAAAAGTCAATAATCCTGACTGATAAATTTCTATATTTTTTCCTTAAAATGGCCGCTTTTCGATAAAAGAATATTTTTGTCAGAAAAGTTGACAAAATATAAATTCTCGACTATGATTATTATTATGGAAAGTGGAGAAGTTCTCAAAACCGTTGGGTTGAGCCAGAAAGAGGCCAGCGTGTATTTGGCCTTAATGGAGTTGGGGGCGGCTTCGGTTGACGCAGTTGCCAAAAAAGCCGGCACAAAGCGACCTACCACTTATTTGGTTCTCGACGATTTACAGCGTCGGGGACTGGTGTCTTTGGTGCCGGGCAGAAAGAAATCGCTTTATCAGGCAGAGTCGCCAGAAACGATAGTTTCTGATCTTTACAAAAAACAGGAACTTGTCAAGCGGTTCCTGCCCGAATTCTTGGCTTTGTATAACGTCAAAAAAGAAAAGCCCAAAGTGCAATTGTTTGAGGGAAAAGAAGGAGTTAGGCAGGTTTATCAAAAGATTTTCGAAGCCGGAGAAGTGTGGTTTTTCGGCACAGTGCAGGAGTTAATGAAAATTTATCCGGAGGGATTGCAGGCCTTTGTGGCCGCAACACGAGATCAAAAGTTGCATGTTCGAGATTTTTTGACGCGGTCGGATGAAGATTTAAAATATGCCCGGACTGCCCAGCGGGGGCCGAATTACGATTTGCGTTTTTTGCCCGAAGGCTTTGCGTTTCCTTCTGACAGCGCGATTTTTGCCAACAGCGTGGTATTTTTTTCTTTCCACCCGCAAGTTTTTGCTGTTATGATTTCAAGCGGCGAAATTGCCGGATCGCTCCGCGCGCTTTACGAGCTGGCCTGGCGATCAGCGGAGCCGTACGATAGGAATAGTATTAAGTAGTAAGTAT
>JACQJK010000025.1 GCA_016205055.1 Candidatus Doudnabacteria bacterium | reverse complement strand
TGTGTGTTGGGGGATATTTTGTTCTTGTCAGAAAGCCAGCAACGCCCAGCGAAACTCAACAGCCCATTACTCCTCAAAACGATACCACCGTAACCCCAACACCTCCACCTGATACTTCGATCAAGACCACTCCTCCAAGCGGGGTAAAGACGGCGACAAAAGTTCCAACTTCTCCTATCAAATTAGACGCTGGTGCTCCTGCACCACCCGCGGATCAGGCCTTGGCAGAGATTACTGTTCTCTCGCAAGTTGGGGAAGAGTGGAAAGTCCGCGTGGATAAAATTCGCGACTACATCCGATACCCAGCGGCTACCAATCCTCAACTGAAAGTCGGCGACACCATTTCCATTCGCTTCAATGGTTGGTTGGACACTTTCCAGAGTAGCGATAAGGTCTGTCCTGCTGGCTATATCAAAAGTCCCAAGCCCACTCAAGCAGAATCCACAACTCAACTGCCATCTACACGTCCTCAACCACAAATAACTGCTGGACAGAAATATCTCTCAAAACTTTTCGGTTGCTTTGCTCAAGCAAATTGTCAAACAATCGGATGGTCAGGGTGGCTCTATAATCCTTCGCCGACAGTTATTGAGTATGAATGTGTGAAGCCGGACACAACCACTCCCCCTTCAACTAAACCTCAAGACGGGCCTCCTTCTGTTGAACCTCAACAGTAATTGCCGCCTCTCCTACGCTAAAGCTTCGGATGAGCACAGCAAAGAAAAACTTGTCATGCCGGAGGCAGATCCGTCCGCCTTAGGCGGAGCGGAAAATCGTCCCCGCACAGATCACTTCGTGATTATGCGGGGCAGGCGCCGTTCGGAATTTCGGTTCCCGCCTTCGCATGGCTTCGGTCGGGCAGGCGGAATTTTTAGCCAAACCCTCGCCGCCGCCCTCCTTCGCCGCTTGGCTCCGGACGGGCAAGCAGGCGGCGAAATGCATCCGAACTACTTTAAGAATAGACCCTGCCGATTGCTAAGGTTATTTTACGGCCGGTCGCGACGGCCGTATACCCCCGAGCCCTGGGCGAATTTTATGTGTTTCCGTGCGAGAACTTATTTGATCAGCGAGCGAACTTTTTCCGCCAGTAACTGGGGAGTGGTTTGCTCTTTTAGTAAATAAGCGACCGCTCCCAACCGTAAAGCGGTGTCAATGTTCTCTCTCTTCCCCTCAAGATTGGTAAAAAAAATAACGGGGGAATTTTTTGTTTCCGGATCGTCTTTCAACCGTTGTAATACGCCCACTCCGGTTACTTTCGGCATTAAGACGTCAAGCACAATCACGTCAGGCTTGTGTTGTTTGGCCATCGCAAACGCTTCTTCTCCGTCGCGGGCAACAAGAACGTTAAATCCCTCTTTCAACAATTTAGTCTTGTACATCTCCACGATCAGCGCGTCGTCGTCGGCCAAGAGCACGGTTACTTCATGCGCCATAGAAGTCAATCAACTGACAGTTAATACTTTTCCTGATCGGCCCCAGAACCACCGGGCGTTGCCGGAAGAGCATGCCCGGACTTTTGGAGAACTTTGGTAATACGGTCCGGGATCACGAGGAATTCCTCACTTTTAAGCCCATTGTATCAAAAACCTCTGGGCGTGCAAAATTAAATCACGGGTCGGGCTCTATCACCGACTTTGACGAAAGCGCAATATTCCCGGGCAGGTTCCGTAAAACCAAGAAGTCTGATAAAATGCAAAAAGAAAGCGAAAAAATGTTGAAAAAAACCTCTCTAATTGAAGAACGCGTTATCTCCTCCGGCACTGACAAGGAGGATGCAACTTTTGACGTTAGTTTGCGGCCGCAACGGCTTTCCGACTTTATCGGCCAAGAAAACATCAAAGAGTCGCTGCGAATTTTTTTACAGGCCGCCAAAACGCGAGGAGAAAGCATAGACCACATCCTTTTTTACGGGCCCCCCGGCATTGGGAAAACGTCTTTAGCCAACATTATTGCGAAAGAGATCGGGGTAAACATAAAAGCCACTTCTGGCCCGGCCATTGAACGTACCGGCGATCTGGCCGCTTTACTAACCAACCTCGAACCCAATGACGTCCTGTTCATCGACGAGGTCCACCGCTTACCCAGAATTGTGGAGGAGGTGCTCTACCCGGCCATGGAAGATTGGTCGATAGACATCATGCTCGGCAAGGGGCCGGGCGCTCGTTCGGTGAAACTCGACCTTCCCCGCTTTACTTTGATCGGAGCAACGACCCGTTATGCCGCTCTCTCCTCGCCCCTGCGCGATCGTTTCGGAACCGTTTATCGTCTGGACTATTACGACTTAGAAGAAATTCAAAAAATTATTAAAAGGTCGGGGAGAATTCTAGATGTGGCAACCGACCCTGGAGCGGCCGTGGAAATTGCCCAGCGCTCGCGCCGGACTCCCAGGATTGCAAACCGCTTACTGCGCCGTTGCCGCGATTACGCGCAAGTTAAGGGGGACGGAGTAATTACCCAAGACATTGCCGAAAGAGCGCTCGACCTTTTAGCGGTTGATCGCCTGGGCCTTGACGAAAACGATCGAAGAGTCCTCAAAACCATTATCGAGCAATTCTCCGGGGGTCCGGTGGGAATTCAAACTCTTGCGGCCGCAACTAGCGAAGAAATCGACACGATCGAAGACATTTACGAACCATACTTAATGCGCATCGGTTTTTTAAACCGCACTCCGAAAGGGCGGGTTGCCACCCCGCAAGCTTACGAACACCTGAAACTTTCCACTCCCCGTCGCTTGCTTTAGCAGATTTTTGAAATTCGAGAATATGTTAACGCTTGCCAATATCAGCGGTCTTATTTTCCATCTCTACATGATCTTCCTTGTGGCCTACTCGAGTATGGCGATATTTTCGCTGTTGCGCTTCGGACAATCCAGGATTACCGGTTTATTGGCAACGGGGGTGTACCTCGCCCTGATGTCCTCCTTATACTTTCAATCACTGCTCTTAATTGGCAAACTTGAGTAAAGCATGCCCTTTCGAAAGATTAAATTTTTTTCTGACCTGCACACGCAAGAAGAGGTATATTTAGTCGTGCGGAAACACTGGATCATCCCTTGCCTGAAAGTCGTCTTTTGGCTTATCTTACTGGCTCTGTTGGCGGCGGGGGAAATATTCCTGAAAACGAATTACCCGTTTTTTACGGAACCTAACCCGGCAAGGATTGTCGCCCTAATCCGTACCGCGGTGCTGATGACGGCGGTTTTGGGTTTGTTTATGACTTGGATCATGTACTACTTAAACGTGCAGATCATCACTAACGAACGCATTGTGGACATCAACCAAAAAAGCATGCTTCACCACCAAACCTCCGAACTAAACCTCGACCGACTGCAGGACGTATTAACCCAAGTCAAAGGGCCTTTGGCGAACTTCTTTAACTTCGGGGACGTGACTGTGCAAACTGCCGGAGAGGCGCAAAATTTCGTTTTTAACCAAGCGGCCAATCCGCACCAGGTGGCAAAAATCATCCTCGAGCTCTACGAAAAAATCAGGGTGCGGCAGGGTGCCGCCCCGACGGCTCGCAACGACTAAACCCCCACTATCGCGCTTATGAAAATCGTCATCCTGGCCGGTGGCTTGGGACAAAGACTCTGGCCGCTTTCTCGGGCGAAAACCCCAAAACACTTTCTCCCTTTAATCGGCAAATCTACCCTGCTCCAGCAAACCTTTCGACGTTTGCGCAGGCAAATCAAAGCAAGCGATATTTTTATCGTTACAAACAAAGACCACGCTCGGTTGATTCGTCGCCAACTGCCCTCCTTGCCAAAAAAAAATCTGATCGTGGAACCGCGTAAAAAAGGCACGGCCGGCGCCATTGGGCTGGCGGCCTATCGCTTCGCCAAAGAAAACCCGGAAGAAGTTATGATCAGCATAGCGGCCGACCACTATATTGGCAACGAACGATCCTTTCTGTCATCCTTGGCCACCATGGGGCGGGTAATCCGAAAAAAGCCGGAGGCGGTATGCCTCTTGGGGATTAAGCCCAGTTATCCCGAAACCGGCTATGGCTACATCCGGGCCGGCGCCGCTTCTCGGCTGCTTGGAAACACAAAAATCCTCAAAGTGGAAAAGTTCATTGAAAAGCCCAAACTGGCTGTTGCCCAAAAACTCGCTTCCTCAAAACATTACTACTGGAACCCCTCTTACTTTGCCTGGCGCGTTGACCGGGTGCAAGAACTTTTTAAAAAACTCGCCCCCGACCTGCACCGCTGTCTTTTAAAAACCGCCGCGGGGAGGCACAGCGCCTATAAAAAAATGAAAAACCAAGCGATCGAGTATGCCGTCGTGGAAAAATTGCGAGAAAATTTTTTCGTCATTCCCGCCCGCTTTGGCTGGGCCGATGTCGGCCACTGGGCATCCGTCAAGGAAATCCGCGCAAAGTCCTCGCAAGACAACGTGACTTTGGGAGTAACCCACGCTCTTGATACGAAAAATTCTCTTATTTACAACTATTCCCCCGCCCTCGTAACCACCATTGGGGTTTCCGACCTGTTGATTGTCCAAACCAGGCAGGGCACTTTGGTTTGTCACAAAGATCGAGCCCAAGACGTAAAACAGATCGTGGAAAATATGTCTAAAAATGCGAGGTTTCGGAAATTTTTCTAAAACCCGAATAATGGCGCCCCGTCAACCAGCGTCCCCAGTCTTAACCTTTCTTATCGAGTTCGAACAAGCTTTTTTGCTGATCAAACGATCAAGACGGGAAAAAAATTACCCCGGTTTCTGGGCTTTTCCTGGCGGGAAAGTGGAGATCGGGGAAACAATCATTGACACAATGAAGCGAGAGGTGGCCGAAGAAACCGGCCTGCGACTGAAGCCGCGGCTGATTTTGCTTGACAGCTACGCTTTTAAAAGGTCGGTAGGCTTGGGCATACTGGTTTTATCGTGGTCAAACCGCGTTAAGCTTGCGCCCAGGGAAGCCAGTGAATACGCGTGGGTAAAAACTCTAAAAAACGTAAAAAAATATCGCCGGGTCCCGGGTATCGACAACCACTTGCAACGAGCGAAAGCCGAATTGCGCCGACCTCGATGGCAAAATTTTAACGCGCTTGACTTGAGCGCCGGCAGGTTCCTTAATCGCTAAAATGTCGGCAAAAAAAATCGTCCTTAACACCCTTCTGCAAAGCGCGGGCAAGCTGATTTCCCTCTTCATTGGGTTCGCCTCGGTTTTACTGTTGACCAGGTATCTCAAAGAAGAGGGATTTGGCGAATATACCACCGTGATTACTTACATGGGCTTTTTTGGGATCTTGGCTGACCTGGGGCTGTACTTGGTCACCACCCAGCTGATTTCTCAAAAAGGAGCGGACGAAGATAAAATTCTGGGCAATATTTTTTCTTTGCGCATTATAAGCGTGCTTTTAGCTTTGCTTTTAGGAGCAGTGCTCGCGCTTGCCTTTCCTTATTCGATTCAAGTCAAGACCGCGATGTTTGTGGCGATTATCAACTTTGCGTTTGTGTCCGCAACCCAAGTGTTGGTGGGGGTATTTCAAAAACATTTGGTTTTTTATAAACTAATCGGCTCGGAAATAGTCGGACGTTTGGTTGCCTTGGGTGCGACCGCCTGGTTTATCTCGAGGGGCTTGGGCCTAATCTTTTTTATCGCTGCCTTGACGCTTGCCAGCGTGGTGCATTTTTTTATTTCTTTTGCCCTCGCCCGGCGGCTTAGCCCTTTCCGCCTAAAAATCGACCTTACATACTGGAAATTTATCCTTTCCCGTTCCTGGCCGCTCGCCTTTTCGGTGGTCTTAAATTTAATTTATTTTCGCGCCGACACGCTTATTCTGTCTTTACTAAAACCGGCGGCCGAGGTCGGCATATACGGGGCGGCGTACAAAATTTTCGAGGTTCTATTAAACTTCCCCGCGATGTTTGCTGGTTTAATCATGCCGTTTCTGGCCCGCTTTGCTTACCAAGAATGGGCAACCTATCGGCTTTACCTGCAGCGCTCGCTTGACGCAATTCTGCTGGTCGTAATCCCCGTCATGACCGTGGTTCTATTTTTCGCCGGTCAAATAATCGACGTCGTGGCCGGTGAGGGTTTTCATAATTCGGACAAGGTTCTAATGATCCTGATTTTCGCTGCCGGAATAACCTTTGTGGGGAACCTACTCGGCTACACCGTGGTGGCGCTTAATGTCCAAAAAAAAATGGTCTGGGGTTACTTCAGCGGCACCCTGCTGGGACTCGTTCTTTACTTTTTATTGATCCCTCGTTACTCCTACTTTGGCGCGGCAACGGCCACAGTAGTCGTGGAACTGCTGGTTTGCGTCTGGGCTTATCGGCTGACTTCGCAAGTTGCAAATTTTTTCCCATCCTTTCAAATTCTCCCTAAGGCCCTCCTGGCGGTTCTGCCGGCGGTGGCGCTGTTTCACTTTGTTCCGGGTTTCTGGGTTGTCAAACTATTCGGCGGGGTGTTGTCGTACGGGATTTGTCTAGTCCTGCTCAAAGCCGTCCCATACCGCTTTCTCCACGAACTGGTGGTCCGCAAAGACGCTGACGATGCTGGATAGCATGAAGACAAAAATAATGTTCTTGCAATTCCCGCTGGAACCGGCGCTGGGCGGGGCCGAAGAGTTAACTGTGAGTTTAGCCGTGGGTCTGGCAGACAACGGGTACGAGATCCAGCTTCTTTCCTCCAACAAACTGCTTGTGGAGCGCTTTTCACAAAACCGCCTAGCAACGAAGTACCTGTGGGCCGGCTGGGAACCAACTACGATCAAAAGCTTATTTTTATTCCCACTAACCGCGGCTCTCGCCGCAGGAATTTTTTTCTATTTTTTGGCTCGTTATAGCCCAAAAATTGTCTTTTGTCTTACCCTAACAGATAAACTTGTGGCCAGTGTCGTCGCCCGAGCGCTGGGCATAACTCCGGTCTTTATCGAACTCACCAGACTGGGTCGCTGGTTTTTCAAAAACCCGCTTTTGCCATTCTACCGGCTGTGCGCAAGATCGTGTAAGATTGTCGCTCCTTCTTTCTTCCTTCGAAATCAACTCCTCTCCGCTGGCGCGCCGGTCGATCAGATTACAATCATCTACCCAGGGGTGTCGTTGGCAACTGTGGCGAGAGATGTAAAAAACCAGGGGCCTGGAGAGAAAACCGTCGGTTTCCTGGGAAGGCTGGCTTCGGAGAAAGGCATTGATTTGCTTTTGACTGCTCTGGCGATGCTCCCGCCTTCCTACAAACTCCTGATTGCCGGCGACGGTCCGGCAAGGGGCGCCTTGCGGGAATTGACCGCGACTTTGAACCTTGAGAAAAGGGTAAATTTCTTAGGGTGGGTTAGTGATAAACGAAGCTTTTTCTCGAAAATTAGCGTTTTAGTCGTTCCTTCCACCCAAGCGGAGTCATTCGGATTAGTGGTAACAGAAGCTATGGCTTGGGGGGTCCCGGTGATTGCCAGCCGACTGGGCGCAATTCCTGAAGTCATCGAACATAACAAAACCGGCTTTTTGATTAAACCCAAAGCCGCGGAGATTATTAAATATATTCGATCCACCGCCGAAAACGAAAAAACGACCGGGCTGATAACCAGACGGGCGCGCCGTGCGGTCGAACTGCGTTTTGATCGGAAAAGAATGCTGGACGATTACTTGCGTCTAATCAGATTGCTCACAACTTGAAAACGATTCTCTCTACCAAGCGCCGGCCAAAGTGTTGATTGATTCTTTCAACGAGCTGGTGCTGTCTTAATTGTAACTCGGAGGCCAAAGACGCGCCGTCCACCTCAACGATTAAAGTTTTGCCTTTAAAAACTCTTGGCCTGCAATTGATTTTTTTATTCCCGAAAATTCTTGCCGCGTGCCTGTTCCACTCCGAAAACAACTCATAAATGGTTAAGGTCTTGGCAAGCCCCTGCCGCCGGGTTCTTTTTTTGATAAGTTTGTGTAGGGGCTCCATGTTTCAGGCGGGTGCGCCTAACTTAATTATCTGAGCGGACTTAAAAACGCGCTTGGGGATCTCCTCCGCCGAGGATGCCGTTAAAAATTTCTGATTTCCGGGAGGGAGGTATCCAAAAACAACCTGCCTCCTGGGCAAATCGAGTTCGGCGAAGAGCTCGTCAAGTAAAATCACCGGTTCTTCCTTTAAAATTTGGTTGAGGTATGTCGTTTCTACAACTTTCAAAGCGATGATTAAACCGCGCTGTTCCCCCCGCGAATAGTAACGTGATAAATCACGGTTGTTCACGTCCATAATTTTCCAATCATCACGGTGAGGGCCGACGTTTGTCCGGCTCGATAGCACATCTGCCTCGCGACTCTGTTGAAGTAAGCCCAGAAATGTTTTTTCATCAAGCGAGGGGCCAAAGGGCTGATAGTGAAACCGGTGTTCTCCCCCTCGTCCTTCCAAAAAACCAATATAGACCTGTTTCAAGTTTCGGTCTATATACTGGGCGAGGGTTTGCCGGGCCCGGCTGATCTGTATTGCCGGCAAGGCCAGTCGTTCGTCCCAAAATACCAGTTCCTCCGTCCTAGCCAGATTTTTTTTAATTAAATCTAAAAGCCCGTTCCGTTGCGCAATTACGCGAGCATACTCACGCAACGTCCCCTCGTAGCCCTCAACGGTCTGCAGCAACACCTCGTCAAGATATTCCCTCCGGGGTGCGGGAGAGGCGCTCAAGATATTCAGATCTTGCGGAAGAAACGTGACACAGGGCAATGCTCCAAGAATCTCCGACGATGGTTTTCTGACACCGTTTACCGACTGCGTTCGTTCGTATTTTTTTTCTGACTTTTTCCCGTAATAAAAAGATAGGCGGTGTCGGTCGGTAACAACTTCTATGCGAAAGTAATTTTCGTGGAAGTTTATTAGCTCCCAAGTCTTGCCGGGGGGGAGGGCTTGCAAAAGGGAACTGTAAAAAATACACTCCAGGGCCGTGGTCTTCCCGCTTCCGTTGGGCCCCACTAAAACAACAAAATCTCGATCAAACGTTAGATCAAGACTTTGCAGAGAACGGACGTTGGTAACCTTAAGCTCCTTTATTTTCATGGCGGCGGCGCGCGGCAACTAGGTCTTGATCGGCATCACTAAATAAAGATAGCCCTCCACTCCAACAGGAACCACCATCGCAGGTGAATTGTTGTTGATGATTTGGAGATTAATTTTTTGATTTTTGAGGTGGGCCAAGCAGTCAAGAAGATAACGATAATTAAAGGTAATGTTATTATCGCTGCCCGTAACCTCTGCTTTAAGTCGGGTTGTGCTTAGTCCATACTTTTGAGAGGTGGAGCGGAGGATCAAAGAATTATCGTGCTTACTCACCGTGAGTTCAACGTTGTTGTTTTCATAAACAAAAAGGCCGGAAAGCTTTAGGGCGCTGGATAAGTCCTGCAGGTCTAGGGTGGCTTTGGTGGCGAAGGTCTTAGGAATAATCTGCTGATAATCCGGGTACTGCCCGTCTATTAGCCGGGTGGTCAACTCAATGCCTTCGGCCCGAAACAGAGCCTGATTTTCGGAGATGATAATTTCCACGCTTTTTTCTATTTCTCCCAATATTCGCAAAAGTTCTGCTGCGGCCCGTAGGGGAATAATTGCCCTTCCGCTTGTGGTGTTGGCCTGGGGGGCTCGAAGTGTTTTCTCTGCCAGGCGATATCGATCGGTTGCCGCCAGACGGATCTCTCCCCCTTCAAAAAGCAATAATACCCCAGAAAGTTCTGGTTGCGTTTCGGAAAATGCGGCCGCAAAAGAAACCTTGTCCAGCGCCTCTTGAAGGGGTTTTCCTTCAATTTCAATGGTTGCGAGTGGCTTAACTT
>JACQJK010000024.1 GCA_016205055.1 Candidatus Doudnabacteria bacterium | reverse complement strand
GATAAATCCTTGCCAAACGACCATTTCAGCCAGAGGCTGATCCGCCTTCGGCGGAAAAATTGGCAAAGCCCGCAAATATTAGATGTGCACCGGTTCGTAAATTTTCGGATTGAGAATGCCGTCTGAAAAAGCAATGAGAAGCGGGTCAAATACTCTGACTAAATTCTCTTTACGATAGGTAAATAATTGCGTTGCCAACTCGGTTGGTTTTTTGAGCTGGAAAAGAGATTTTACGAACGTAAGAAGGGCTGCAGCAACTAGTATTAAAGCGAGCACAATAAAATTTGTTTTGCCTGGTATGCTAAGGAATGCCTGTTGCCACTCCGAGATATGTTCCGTTACGCTCATCTGGCAGATTGAAGCCTCGCTTGCCATAAACGGACAAGTGGATGTTTGCCTGTCTTTTGATTGCATTTCCATGCTCATTCCAAAAAAGCTCACAAAAACGAATGAGGCGAGCACAAAGATTATAAAATTTTCAGAAAGTTTGCCACGCAAGTCAAGCATAACTAGATCCTACCATAAAGCTTAATTACTACCAAATAGCATACTATCCCACAAAACACGAAAGCACGGATTTGATTTATATACCTTTCTTGTTAGGCCACCGGGCAAAATTTGCTGAACCTTCCGGGTCTCTCGAACTATGAGCTAGTGGCAGCGCATAAGGGAATTGAACCCTTGTTCCATGGCTGACCCCGGTACTAGAAATTTCACATATAGCCCCATCGGGATTTGAACCCGAGTTCCTGCGCTGAGAACGCAGTGTCCTAGACCAGCTAGACGATAGGGCCGCAATTAATTGTGAAATTTCAGTACGGGGTAAAGAACCATGTGCCACCCCGTAGTTGCGCTGAAGGCGCATACTACTGGGGTCCTAGGCCGGGCTACCTGTCCGCCGAAGTCCGCCTGTGGCGGACAAAGGAGGAGACGAACGCGGCATACCTTACAATCGAAAAACCTTCTTCATCATTTTACGCGATTTGTATTCCTTAAACAACCGCCATTTTTAAAATTCGACTAAAGCAGGTTTTGTGTAGGTTCGACCGAAAATCCAAGATCGACGCACCCCAACCCCAAGACTTAACGCTATTATGGAGTCTGTATGACTCAACTATACGACCGCGAATGGAGTCATACACCGGGGGGGGAAGAAAAAACACCGATTCCAGACGGTACAAGCAAATCCCCCGGTTTCTCGACTTTGCTCGAAACCTCCCTTCAACTTTGTCCTCTTGACCCGCTCGAGGACTTCGTTCAGGGTGGATTTGCCTTAAGCAAATCCCCCGGTTTCTCGACTTTGCTCGAAACCTCCGGCCTGAATCTGCCAGAGTTTTTGATAAATACCTTTTTTGACTTTTAAAAGCTCCCTATGTTTTCCCTCTTCTATTATTTTTCCCTCATCAATCACCACGATCCGATCCATTTGCATGATAGTGGACAAGCGATGCGCAATGACAATCGTGGTCCGGCCGGCCATCAAGTTTTTCAAGGCGTCCTGGATATAGTACTCGGACTCGGAATCGAGCGAAGACGTGGCTTCGTCCAATACCAAAATCGGCGAGTTTTTAAGAATCGCCCGCGCTATAGCCACGCGCTGACGTTCGCCTCCCGACAGCTTCACGCCTCGTTCGCCCACGTAAGTATCGTATTGGTGGGGAAAGTGACTGATGAATTCGTGACAGTGCGCGAGTTTGGCGGCTCTCGTGATTTCCTGCTTGCTCGCCTGTGGCCGGGCATAGCGAATATTTTCGGACAAGGTTCGATGAAACAGGATCGGTTCTTGCGGGACGAGCGCGATTGCGTTTCTTAAACTTTCTTGGGTTACTTGGGAAATATCCTGGCCGTCAATTAAAATTTTTCCCGCCGTCAAATCATGAAAACGCAGCAACAACCGCACAAAGGTTGATTTCCCTCCGCCAGAAGGGCCGATCAGCGCCACCCGCTGGCCTGCCGCGACAATCATGTTAAAATTTTCAAAAACCGGCACGTCGCTGTGATATTGAAACGCGACTTTTATAAATTCAATCTTCCCCTGCCGGACGGAAATTTTTTTCGCGCCGGGAAAATCAACAACTTCATGCGGCTTCACCAATATTTCCGTCATTTCTTCGGCGTCAGCCAGCCGCTCGTAAATGCGCCGCAAGTACCGGCCGAATTCCCACAGCCGACCGAAAATCTGCAGTAAAAATGCTTGCAGTAAAGCGAAATCTCCTACGGTCAACAGGCCGCGTTGCCAAAATTTTACCGCTACAAAAATAATCGCCACCTCCAATCCCACCATCAATCCGCTCTGGATCGTTTCTGAAAACGCGCCTAAATCCCAAGCGATTTTCCGCGCCCAAAACAACTTTTGGGTCAGCGACTTGTGCTGTTGATATTCAGAATCCAAACCGCTGAATAATTTGATGTTGATGTTGTTCGACACCGTGTCGGCGAGATGCGCCCCGGTCTTGGTGTCTGCCTCCGCGTTCGTGACGTCATACTTGAGCTTGAAACGAGAATACCCATAATTAAACCCTACGTACGCAAGCGACCAAAGCAGTAAAATCAAAGCCAATATCCAGTGTCGAAAATACAAAATTACCAAGATGATCACCAAACGCAAAACCACCGGACCCATGTTCCAGAAAATCTGATCGGTGATTTCCTCATAAGCGCGGGAGTACCGCGTGACTTTTTTTACCAAACTCCCGGTGAAATTGCCGGTAAAAAAACTATAGGAATGATTGTGCAGATAAGCAAAACAGGTGTTCAGCAAATCCGACATCACCCGGGGTTGCAAGTGGTTGTTGACGAAAGTGGAAATTCTGAATCCCACCCATAGCGTCCCGCCTAATCCTAAAATCATCCAGATGTTGGGAAAAATCTCCGCACTCCCTGCGCCTTGACTCATCAAGTCAATGATTTTCTTGTAGTAAAGGGGAATTAACGTATCCGCCAGCACGCCCAGCGTCACTCCGGCAACAATTAAGACAACCTCCCCTTTGTAGCGAATGGTATGCTCCCAGAAGATGGTGAGACTTTGTCGGGTCAAGGTTTTCATAACAAAACATCAACCCGCGCGGTTGTTGTTTTCGTCGCGCGAGCGGACTTAATCCAAAAAAACGTTTTCTCTCCTAAATAAAGACGAAAGTCCAAGATAGCGCGTTACGAGGAGCTCCCAAGTTTAGTGTACAAGCAACTCTTCCGCTCGTTCTGGTTCGGCCATAACTTCCAAAACGACTTTTTCCAAATGCATCCCGCGCGAACCCTTGATTAACACCGCGTCTCCTGCCTGCATCTTGCGCTGCAGCGGCAGAGCGGCTTCTGCTGTAGAAGCGTATTCGAAAATCCTGCTTTTCGCCAATCCCGCGGCCCGGGCTTCTTCGGCAATAAAACGGGCGCGCATGCCAATACAAAACAGCAAGTCAATGCCCAAGGTTTGGACAAAACGGCCGATCTTCCGATGCGCGGTTTCCGTTGCTCTTCCCAGCTCCAGCATGTCGGCAAGCACGGCAAGACGTCTTTTGGCCCGGATCTGCGTGAGAATTCTCAACGATTCAACAGCCGCTTCTGGCGACGAGTTGTATGAGTCATCCAAAATCACCGTGCGCTTGATGCCGCTCATCGGCCGCAGGCGGCCGGGCTGCAAAGGCAAAGTGCGTAGCCGTTCTGCCGCGCGCGTTACATCCAAACCCAGTTCTGCGGCTGTCGCCAAAGCCGCCAGCATCGCGTAAACTTTCGGATTTCCCAGATTGCAGGGACTCTCAATGGGAATCCGATTGTCTTGCAGGACCGCGACAAAGCGCAAGGAAAAATCAAGCTCCGGATTAAAAACTGAACCATAGGTTAGCTGTTGCGTCTTAATCTCCTCCGCCCGAACTTCTGCTTGGGGATGCAAACCAAACGTCACGACTTTTCCCCGATGAAGACTTTGCATCGCCGCCACGCGCGCGTCGTCGGCATTCAACACCGCAACCCCTCGCACGTCGAGCGCCCGGACTAACTGGGATTTTTCCCGCTGAATGGTTTCCGCATCCCCCAAAAATTCCGTGTGCGCTTCCCCCACCCGCGTCACCACCGCAATGTCCGGTCTGGCAATTGAAGCCAAGTAACCAATATCGCCTTTGCGGTCAGCGGCCATTTCCAAAACCAAAATCCTCGGATATGACCTCCCCAACATCAGCCCGACAAACTTGGCAACGACGGCCAAAAACAAAAAAATATTTTTTCGTCCGCTTTGCTCACCCAAAATAGCCAACGGCAAACCGATTTCGTTATTATAATTTCCTCTGCTTGCGCGGCTTGGCACCTGCTCGGAAACCGCATGAAAGATCGCTTCCTTGGTTGTAGTTTTCCCGACACTACCAGTGATCGCAATAATCTTCGGGTGATATCTAGCCAATACCGCCCGGGCCATGAATTTTAGAACAAATTTCATGAGATCTTTAAACATACCTCTCTAAAATTCCAAATTTTAAAATCCCCGCCTGCGAAACCTTTCTATCTAAGCCCGGATGAAGTTAAAAAGCATAGTTTTAAGAATCGAGATTGAAAGTATACGGCAGGCGGGCAAATACCCCAATCTCAAACCCTCTCCCTTAATCCCTCTCCCGCGAGCGGGAGAGGGGAAAGGGTGAGGGGTTTGGAATTTGGTACCAGAAATTTCACCTGCTTTTGGGCACCTGATAATAGTTTAAAATAAACTGGGCAATCTCGCCAAAAGCCGGAGCGGCGGTCGATTCTGCAAACCGCACGCCTTGGGGCTCGTCAATTTTTACGACCATCACGAATCTTGGATCGTCAATCGGGCCGAATCCGGCGAAAGTCCCCACGCTGCGCGAAACGTCGTAGCCAAGGCGCCCTTCGGCGGCTATTTGCGCGGTACCGGTCTTGCCGGCAATGAAATACCCGGGAACCGCGGCTCTCTTCCCGTGGCCTTTTTCCACGACCGAAACCAGCATCGCCGAAAGCGTGCTGGCGGTGTGCGCGGAAACAACTTCCCGCAACATTCTCGGTGCTGTTTTCTCCGCTTGGCTGATTTTCCGAACTTTTTCCGCAATAACAAAGGGCTGAAATAGCCGCCCGCCGTTGGCGATCGCGGCATAAGCTTGCGCCAGCTGCAATTGGGTGACAGTGATGCCCTGGCCAAATGCCGCCGTCGCCGGATACAAATCGCCGCCGCGGTCAAGATTGCTAATGTCCCCGGGCGCTTCAAACGGTAAAGTCACTTCGGTGAATTTGCCAAACCCAAACTTTTCCAAATATTCCAAAAACTTATCGTGTCCCATCTGCTGTTCCGCAAAAATCGCGCCGGTATTAATCGACTCTTCTAAAACTCTGGTCATGCTGACGCCCGCGCCATAAGTCTTATTCTCCGCGTTGCGAATCGTAAACCTTTCCAAAGTGACCGAGCCGGGATCGTCAAAAGTCATATCGGGCGTGATGGCGCCCGCATCCAAACTGCCGGCAAAAGTGATCGGCTTCAGCACCGAGCCGGGTTCGTAAGCCGCCTGGACAGAAGTATTGTTATAAAGTCCCGGGTCCGGAACCTCGTTAAAATGATTCGGATCAAAACTCGGGTAGTTGGCCATGGCCAAAATCGCGCCCGTCTTAGGATCCAGCACCACTACGCTGCCTGACTTGGCGCCGTGCGCCACGACGCTTTTTTCCAAGACCTCCTCGGCTTTAAACTGAATCGCTCGGTCTAAAGTCAGTATTAAATCCACGCCGTCCTCGGCCGGTTGAACCTCTCGCTCGCCCCCGGTAATCCACACCCCTGTCGGATCTTTTGCGCCGCTGATAAATCCTGGCTTGCCGGCCAAATCTTTTTCGAAAAAATACTCCAGACCATAGCGACCGACTCGGCGATGTTCGTCAAAAGCCACAAAGCCCAAAACCTGCGCGGCCAATGTTCCCTCGGGATAATCCTGGCGGATCTGGTCTTCAAAATAAATCCCGGGTAACTTTAATTTTTTCAACTCCTCGGCTCTATCTTCTTCCACTTGCTTGGCGAGCGGCACGTATTTTTTTTCCTGATTGGTTATTTTCGACAACACCTCCTTCGAATCGAGTCCTAAAATAGCCGAGAGTTTTTTTGCAAGGGCAGGCGCGTCACTGATTTGCTGCGGCACCGCAAAAACCAACGGACGATTGACATTTCTAACCAAAGGGTACGGCTCTTGGGAAAATTTGTCGCGGATATAAACTTCCCCGCGCTCTGGAATTAACTCGGAAGACAATTCTTGCTGGCTTTGCGCCAATGCCGAGTAATAATCATGGGAAATGACCTGGACGAAAAATAATCGGACAACGATCAGTCCGATGGATAATAAGACAGCGACGGCCAAGAAAAAAATTCTTCCCTGGAAAGAATCTTCGTCCGTTTTACGCAAATTCATAACCGCGACACTACTCTGACTTATCCGGAGCGAACCCCGTTAGAAGTCAAGCGTCCAAGGACGTCTGCTGGTACGCGATCGTGACGGACTTCTAATGGGGTAAATTTGAGACGCAAATGAACTCGGAGGGGAAAACCCGTCCGCCGGAGGCGGACCCTTCTCCGCCGGAGGCGTGCGTCCGTCCGCCGGAGGCCGATCCTCCTCGGGAGGAAGGCCCATCCGCCTCTGGCGGAGATCTGCCTCTGGCATGACGATCCCCCCTCGACTACACTCGGG
>JACQJK010000126.1 GCA_016205055.1 Candidatus Doudnabacteria bacterium | reverse complement strand
CATCGCTGCTCTGCTGTGCGGCGTGGTTTGGACCTGGGACTTGGTGGTTGGTAGGTTGAGCATTACCCCAATGAAAAATTTACTGACGAGGCGATATTCTAGCATACAAGATTTTTTTTGTCAAGAGTTTTTCTTACCGCTATAATATCTAGGTAAAATCTAATAAAATCAGGGTTTTTCGCAAATGGGCGAGTGGCGGAACCCCGAAGGAGAACGCTTCGCGTCCCCTACGGGGCAAGCTGGCAGATTCACCCCGTTAAATAATGACTCGCTCGAGTGGCGGAACTTGGAATACCTGCCCGAAATGCCTTGGTGGCGGAATTGGCAGACGCGCTGGCCTTAGGAGCCAGTGGGGAAACCCGTGAGAGTTCGAATCTCTCCCAAGGCATAATCAAGGCAGGCGGGCGCGCAGCGCTTAGGACGCTGTTCCCGTAAGGGATTGTGGGTTCAAATCCCACCTCGAGCATTTGGATAGCGGTTTATTTAACGGGGCAGGCTTGGGTTTAGGACCAGCGCTCGCAAGAGCATGTCGGTTCGAATCCGACCGTCGGCATTGTTCAAATTGTGGGTTTTTTCCCCGCAGTGTCCGCCTCGGGCGGACTACTATCGGGGGACTCCCACCTCGCCCACTGCTTCGCCAAGGCTACGCAGTGCGAGCATTTTCATCAAACATATCACGGCATTTTTCCATAAAGGTTGATAGAAACGGAGCAGTGTCCTTCGAAGTAGAGCGGCAAACACAGGTATTCCGTTTATATCATTTGTCTTGACTTGGTGAGCAAAGTGTTTTAAAATCTGAATACTATTTTATCGCCTCGAATATAGTAAAGGAAAACTAGAATTATGAGCAAGTTTGCCAAAAATATCGTTGTCGCTTTTTTAATCTTCTTCTTCTTGGCGGGACTTTTGACCCTGCTGTTTCCGGAAAGCAAGGGAAGCGAGCCGATTTCTTTGACCGCGCTTGTTGACAAAATCAACGCGGGCGAAGTGGAGAAGATCGAGATTCAGGAAAACAAATTGACCGCGTTTCTTACTGACGGCACAAAACTTAAATCGCGCAAGGAAAGCGACGCGGCTTTAAGCGAATCATTAGTGAATCTGGGCGCGGATCGGGAAAAATTGAAAGCCGTGGCGCTCGACCCCAAAGAAATTTCCGCCTCCTCTTTATTTTTAACTTCAATTTTGCCCTTTTTGGTGCCGCTGCTTTTTGTCGGCGCCTTTATTTACTTTTTAATGCGCCAGGTTTCGGGCGCCAATACCCGCGCCTTGTCGTTTGGCCAATCGTCCGCGCGTCTGGCCGGCGCCGGAGGCATTAAGAAACGCGTGACTTTCGACGACGTGGCCGGCTTGCGGGAAGCCAAAGAAGAGTTGCAAGAAATCGTGGAGTTCTTGCGTTACCCGCAGAAGTTTTTGGCATTAGGCGCGCGCATTCCCAAAGGCGTTTTGTTACTCGGCGCGCCCGGTTGCGGCAAGACGCTGCTTGCTCGCGCCGTGGCGGGCGAAGCAAACGTGCCGTTTTTTCACATGTCCGGCTCGGAATTTGTGGAGATGTTTGTGGGGGTGGGCGCAAGCCGGGTGCGCGATCTTTTTGTCAAAGCCAAAAAACACGCGCCTGCAATCGTGTTTGTGGATGAAATTGACGCGGTGGGGCGCCAGCGGGGGGCGGGCTTGGGCGGCGGGCATGATGAGCGCGAGCAGACTTTAAACCAGATTTTGGTGGAAATGGACGGGTTTGATAACGATACCAACGTGATCGTGATGGCGGCGAGCGTTACCGGTGATACTCCGGTTTTGGTCAAAAAGCAGGGAAAAGTAAAGCTTATGCCCATAGCCCAAGTTATCGATGCTTATTATGAGGCGGGCGAAGAGAATGTGGAAAAGTCCTCGTCTGACATAGAAGTTTTGGGTTTTGAAAAGAAATTTTCACCGAAGACCTTACAGGCCCACACTTATTTTGGGCATAGTCGTTTTCAGAAAGTCAAGTCGGTTTTTCGCCATAAGGTGAAAGAAATTTACGAAATAGAGTATCTGGGCGGTAAAATTCGCACTACCGGCAACCATTCCGTTTTTGTGCGAAGCAAATGGGGAGTAGTCGCCAAGCGAGTCGATCAGTTGGAGGTCGGAGAAAGTTTGGTTGACATCCCCTATATTGTTAATCGTAGTAAAAAATCCGCTAAAGAGGTTAGAGCTTATCAATTCCAGCCAAATTTCTATTTGGAACTGCCGGTTTATGAATCGGTTTTCGCAGGTACCCAGATGGTTCAAAAATTTTACGAATTGGTTATGGCCGGGCGAGGCGGAATTGCACAGGCGCAATTGGCAGTGCAAGGCGGGGTATCGCAGACAACAATTTCTCATTGGCAGCTTGGTCGCGCCATGCCTCGGGTTTTGAGCCGCGAGTATTTTGCGCATGAACTGCCTGAAAGGGTTGTTGTAACCCCCGCTTTGATGAGGATTTTGGGTTACTATGCAGCAGAGGGTTATTCCAGGAAGGAAGTGGATTTCTGTTTGAACGTTAAGGAAGTTGAAAAAATTCGAGATATTAAGCGTCTGATGAAAACGATTTTCAGCTTGGAACCGGACAAGGAAATTACGCGAGGTAAAGCGACTAATATTATTTATTACAGCAAGCCCCTGGCCAAGTTTTTTGCTGAATACTGCGGACAGGGCGCGCATAATAAACACGTGCCGGGATTTTTATTTGAAGCGCCGAAGGATTATTTCGTGGAATTTTTCAGAGGATATTTCAACGGCGACGGCCATGAGGATAAGCGCGGCCGTTTGGAAATTACGTCCGTTAGTCAGCAGATTATTTGGGAGTTGAATTGGCTTTCACGCATGCATGGGTTTAAGTCTTATGTGCATTCGTTTATCGCACGGGAAGGACGCATCATCAACGGCGGCAGACCTTTGGCCGCTGTTAAGGCCTGGCGTTTGGGTTTTGGCAAGACTCAAAATCCCTTGGTCAAAGTTGACGGTAAAGCTTCGGTTGTAAGGCCGATCATTCGTTACATCCGCAAGCAGCCGTTTAACGATTATGTGTATGATTTTTGCGGCTGCAACAACGAAGCATTTTTTGGCGGAGTTACGCCGTTACTTCTGCATAACACCAACCGTCCCGACGTTTTGGATCCGGCGTTATTGCGCCCCGGGCGGTTTGACCGCCAGGTGGTGATTGACCAGCCGGACATTAACGACCGGGAAGCCATTTTGAAAATTCACGCCCGCAACAAGCCGCTAGCGCGTGATGTTAATTTACGAGCCGTCGCCGAGCGCACGCCCGGGTTTACCGGCGCGGATTTGGAAAATCTGGTCAACGAAGCGGCGATTTTGGTTGCCCGGCGCAACAAGAAAGCTGTGGCGCAACAGGAGCTTTTCGAGTCGATTGAAAAAGTCATGCTGGGGCCGGAACGCAAAGGCCACGTGTTGAGCAAAAAAGAAAAAAGTATCGCTGCTCATCACGAGGCCGGGCATGCGCTGGTGGCCGCGATTTTGCCGAACGCCGACCCGGTGCATAAAGTTTCCATTGTTGCTCGCGGCCGAGCAGCCGGCTATACGCTGAAACTGCCCACCGAAGATAAAAACCTTCACTCGCGTTCCGAGTTTATGGACGACATCGCCGTGTCCATGGGCGGGCTGGCGGCCGAGCGGTTGGTTTTTGACGAAATGACCACCGGGGCTTCCAATGACTTGCGAGTCGCCACTGACTTAGCCCGGAAAATGGTGACCACTTACGGCATGAGCGAGAAGCTGGGCCCGATGACTTTCGGCGACCGGCACGAAATGATTTTTTTGGGTCGGGAAATCGGCGAGCAGAAGAATTATTCGGAAAAAGTCGCCACCAAAATCGACGCCGAGGTCCGCACCATCATTGACGAAGCGTATAAAACCGCTACCGGCGTGATCAAAAAGTTCCGGCACAAGCTGGAAGAGATTGCCAAAAAATTGATCGAGCAGGAAACCATCGAACGAGAAGAGTTTGAGAAAATTGTGGCGGACGTTATGCCGGCAGAAAAGAAAAAGCTATTTTCCGCCCCGGCCCCGGCGCCGACCACGCCCAATCCTATGCCGGCTTAATAAAACTTTTAGCGAGGGCGATTAGCATAAGCGGTACCCGCCCGAACGGCCGAAAGTCATTCGGTCGGGCGGGGAGCGACTAAGAGCGGAGTATGTATATCTATGTATTGCGTGACAGCCAAGGTAAGCTATATAAGGGTTTAACAAATGATCTAGCCCGCAGACTTTCTGAGCATAAGTCTGGCCGCACACATACAACCGCAAAGATGTCAGGTTTAAGGGTCGCGTATCAGGAACATTTTGAGGACTTTGCGACTGCCAGAAAAAGAGAACTCTACTTTAAAACAGCTGCAGGAAGAAGATTGATAAAAAGCAGACTCAGTGAGGGCGTGTAGCTCAGTTGGTTAGAGCGTTACATTGACATTGTAAAGGCCCCCCGTTCGAATCGGGGCACGCCCACCAGATAAAATGAGTAGAATCTTCTTTGTATAATTAATTTCCAACGCTAGTTTGTACTTGCTTACTCTTTTAAAGTAGCCAGGTATAAGCGAGCCGTTGGTCAATACCCAGATGGAATTTGCCGAACTAGAAAAAAAAACCCAGTTTGTTTTCAAAAACAAAGATTTACTGCAGACCGCGCTCACCCATCGTTCATATATTAACGAGCACCGCGATTATTCTCTGCCGCACAACGAACGGCTGGAATTTTTGGGCGATGCCGTTTTGGAGTTGGCGGTGACGGGTTACCTGTACCAGCATTTCCCCAATCCGGAGGGCGAACTGACCAATTTGCGTTCGGCGTTGGTGAATTATAAAATGCTGGCCACCGTCGCCAGCACTTTAGGACTGGACCGCTTTATCTTGCTTTCCCGCGGGGAAGCCAAAGATCAGGGGCGCGCCCGGCAAGTCATTTTGGCCAATGCGCTTGAGGCGGTGATCGGCGCGATGTATTTGGATGCGGGCTACGAGCTTACCCACGAGTTCATCAATCGCCACATTTTGACCCAGCTGCCGGAAATCATCCAAAGTGGAAATTATATTGATCCCAAAAGCCGGTTGCAAGAGCTGGTGCAAGAAAAGTCCGGCATCACCCCGACTTATCGCGTGTTAACCGAGGTCGGTCCGGATCATAATAAGGAGTTTTTGATGGGCGTGTTTGTGGAGGAAAGCAAAGTCGGCCAAGGCACTGGCCCGTCCAAGCAGGAAGCCGAGCTCGCCGCCGCCGCCGATGCCCTGCGCACTGACGAATGGAAAAAGCACGTGTAATTAGTTCCTGTTTGAGAATTTTTTTTCTCAAAAAAAGAAACTTTATGACTTTACCGCGGCCGCGGAAAAGTGACTACTTGGGTGATCGCGGAGTGTTTTAGACTATCAAGGAAAAAAACTAAAAAATCGAGCGATTAATTTGAAGCAAGAACAATTTTTTGGTATAATTATCTTAGTT
>JACQJK010000127.1 GCA_016205055.1 Candidatus Doudnabacteria bacterium | reverse complement strand
TGCCTCCCCTTTCCTAATGTGTCCTCCGGTCGGGGTATCAAACCCCGACCTACGGACAGTATCTATTTATCCCCGCGGCAAGCCGCGGGGTATGCGGCCGGCTCCGCCGGCCGCAAAAAATTAACTTGCCAGTTTGCTCTCAATTTCCATCAATCGGTTATATTTCGCGGTTCTTTCCCCCCGAGAAACCGCACCGGCTTTAATGTAGTCGGCGTTCACCGCGACGGCCAGGTCCGCGATGAAATCATCGGGCGTGTCTCCGGAGCGGTGCGAAATCACGACTTTTATTCCGTGCCGCTGCGCGTAGAAAATCGCTTCCATGGTTTCGGTAAGCGTGCCGATTTGGTTCGGTTTGATGATAACCGCGTTAACGGCTTTACTGTCCACGGCTTGGGCGATCCTTTTAGAAGAAGTTACCGTTAAATCGTCGCCGATGATGAGGATTTTCCGCCCCAGTTTTTGGGTTAACGCGATCCATCCTTCCCAGTCATCTTGATCAAGCCCGTCCTCGATCGAAACCAGTGGATATTTTCCCAGCAACTCCTGGTACCAAGCGATCAATTGATCGCGGGAAAAACTCGCCTTTTCGCGCTTAAACACATAGCGCTTGTCTTTGGAGGAATCGTAAAGATGAACAGCTGCCACATCCAAACCAAAACCGTACTTGCCCGCGACTTTCGACATCCTTACGGCCTCGGTTAACAACTCGAGGGCCTCTTTGCTGTTCCGCAGTTTTGGCCCAAACCCGCCTTCAAGCCCCACGCCCGTTTCCAATTTACGAATCGTCAGCAGCTTTCTTAACTGCGCAAAAACTTCAGCCGCTTGCCGCACCGCTTCGCGAAACTCGGCCGCATGCGGAATGAACAAGAACTCCTGAATGTCCATTCCGGAATCAGCGTGCTCGCCGCCGTTAAGAAGATTAAACATCGGCTTGGGCAGTAAAAAAATTTTGTCCGTGATCCTAAAGCTTTTACGCAAATATTTGTACAGAGGCAGCCCCGACGCTTCGGCTCCGGCCCGAGCGATTGCCAAAGACACGCCCAAGATTGCGTTGGCGCCCAAACGAGACTTGTTTTCCGTCCCGTCCAGGACAATCATCAATTTGTCGATTTTTTGCTGGGCGGTAACCGCCCGCCCTTTCAATTTTGGAAAAATAATTTTTTCCACATTTCCAATCGCGCGCAAAACCCCCTTGCCGTTATATCGCGCCGGATCGCGGTCGCGCAACTCAACCGCTTCGTGTTTGCCGGAAGAAGTCCCCGAGGGCACGGCGGCGGACGCGGTGATTCCGCCGGCCGCTTCAACAGTCACCAAAATCGTCGGAGTTCCCCGGGATTCCAAAATTTCAATCGCGGAAATTTTTTTTATGATCGGTGTTGACATCAAAAAGAATGAATGACCGCTCTTAAGAAAACGGCTCGAGTGCGTTTTTGCTCGGCGCTTCGGACAGCACTTTCAAAGCCGGAAGTTTTTGCCCCGTTAAAAATTGCAGCATCGAACTGCCGCCGTTGGACAAAAAATCAAAGTATGATCCCATCTTGATAAGTTTTATCGCCTCAAGCGTGTTCCCGCCCCCGGCCACGCCGAAAGCCGGTCCTTGACTGCGCGCTGCAACCAGCATGCCTAATGCTTTGGTGCCGTGGGAAAACTCGCGAACCTCAAACATGCCGAGCGGTCCGGACCAGATTATGGTTTTGGCCTTCCTTAAATAAGTACTGAATTTTTTTATGGTCGAAGGGCCGATATCCAAAATCATCTCATGCCTGCGGACTTTTTCCGGAAGTGTAACGCGCAAAGTCTCCGGCTCTTGCAGAGACCGCGCCACCACTAAGTCCACCGGCAAAACGATTTTGTCCTGGTAGTTTCTCAAAAGATCCGCCGCCTGGCTTTTGCCCTCGCTGTCGAGCGCCGACTTGCCGACTTCATACCCTTGCGCTAAAAAAAACAAACTGGCCAACCCCCCGCCGACGCAGGCGTAGTCCACCTTTTCCAAGAGCCCGGAAAGTCCCGAAAATTTGTCGGAAAGCTTGATGCCGCCCACCAGCGCCACATAAGGCCGCGCGGGCCTGGCAAGAATGCGGGATAACACGCTTATTTCCTGTTCCAGTTCCAAACCGGCATAATGGGGCAGAAGTCTGGGAAGGAGATACACCGAAGCGCGTTTGTCGTAAGAACTGGCAAAGGCGTCGTTGACGTAAATGTCGGCCAGGTTCGCAAGAGCTCGAGCAAATTTCACCTCTCCTTGGTTTTCTTCGGGATAAAATCTTAAATTTTCCAAAACCGCGACATCGCGCGGATTAAGCTCGGAAAGGAGTTTTTTGACGCGTGGCGTGCGAAAATCTTCAGGAATGAAAAAAACGTGCGGCATGGCGTAGTGCGGGAGCCGGACGACATCATTCTCCAGTTCCAGAAATTTATACTGCAGCATTTCGGCAAGATGTACGGCTACCGGCAAGAGTGATTTTTTGAGATCGGGCGCTTGCGGACGGCCGAGATGAGCAATGATGACAATTTTCGCCTGCTTCCGAGCAAGGAGTTGAATGGTTGGCAGGGCGCGCTGGG
>JACQJK010000118.1 GCA_016205055.1 Candidatus Doudnabacteria bacterium | reverse complement strand
TTCGGTCTGGCACAGCAGGCCAATCGTGTACGCTCCTTTCGACCGGCTTTCGGCGGCGACAGCTCGGGTATAAGGAGTCCGGCCCGTTGCGCTAATGCAGATAACGACGTCTTGGTCCGTGATGCCAAGCTCGATCACATCCTTGCGGCCTTCTTCCGCGCTGTCTTCGAGCTCTTCACAGCCCAAAGGTCCGAATATTGCCGGACCGCCCGTGACGTGGTAGGTGAACTGCTTGGGATCAATATCCCGGTGGTTCTGCGGCAGTTCCCGCATGACGCTCATTCCCGCCACGCCACTGCCGCCAGCGCCGATGGTGATGATCTTTCCGCCTTTTCGGGCTCGATCAGTAATGATGCTTGCTGCGGCCTCGAGCCTGGGAAGCGCGTTTAGGAGCGCGTCGAAGATTCTGATCGTCTCTTTGATGCGGTGCTCGATGATCTCCCTTGTTGACCAGAAGCCAATCCCGACAGTTTCCCGGTTTATTTCCTTTTCCGGTGTCCAATGCTTGTCTTTCATGCTATCCTCCTAGGAAGTTTCGGACCATTTCTGTATGATCCACTTAGAGCTTAACTGAATTTTTTTATGCTTTCTGTTATTCAGATTACAAAAATAAAAAAAGAGCGAAATGTGTGATTTAGCACACAAACCGCTCTAAAATTTCCTCTACTCCTTCCAGAGTTGTGATGA
Source organism: Candidatus Doudnabacteria bacterium (assembly GCA_016205055.1). Lineage (GTDB taxonomy): Bacteria > Patescibacteriota > Doudnabacteria > UBA920 > 2-01-FULL-50-11 > JACQJK01. Next base: position 4,234 of record JACQJK010000118.1, on the reverse strand, counting down.
CTCTGGAGGCTCTGGAGAAGTCCTGGTCCGCATTGTAATCGTGCCGCAGCGCGATAACCGGCAGTCCCGTCGCAACCGCAGCTTTGATTCCCGATTCGGAATCCTCGATGACGACAGAATGTTCTGCTTCGATACCCAATTTTGCCAAAGCCAGCAGGTACGCATCCGGTGCTGGTTTCTTGTTCGTCACGTCGTCCCCAGTGACAACGGCGCCAAAAAAACCGAATCGGTCAAGACGGGATTCCTGAAGGATAAAATTTACCTCTTCCGCTGAACTTGAGGAGACGACACCTATAAGGCGGCTTCTCGTCCAGAGCACAGAAAGCAGTTCCAAAATTCCGTGATTGGGCAGAATGCCGCAAAGCGATTGCCGAAAATAGTCTTGGAAAACCAGAGCGTACTCTTCGGTCGGAACTTTGATAATTCCGCCTGCACACATGAACATGGCCCTCACCACTTCATGCGCCCGGCCGGCACCGCCGATTTCCAGATAAAAAGTTTCGGGAACGCTGCCTCCCAATCTTCTTACGGTTTCGACGTGGGCCCTGGCCCGCAAGGGTTCGGTTGGCACCAACACTCCGTCCATGTCCCAGAACACAACTCGTTTTCGCATCCGTTCCTCCTGACTGATTGTTCGTTCATAGTTTGCATTATCTGCGGGGTCTGCGCCGTGAACCAGAACACACTCCCCGGTCGGGGGAATGTGTGTATAAGCCAATTTCCAGTGGATAACTATGGCTTGATTTGCAAAGCCAGACTTTGAATTCCCTCGGCTAAGGTTGGGTGAATGGTGATAGCGCGTTGCACCACTTTATAAGAAGCACCGGCATTCATGTATGCCGCAACAACCTGAATCAGCTCCGCGCCTTCATAACCTAAAATTGCTGCTCCCAAAATCCTTTCGGTTTTCTTGTCAATAATCATTTTCATTTTCCCGGAAGTTTCTCCCAGCTCGATAGCCCGCGCCACCCACTCCATAGGATATTCAGCCACCACGTAATCATATCCTTGTTCTTTTGCCTCTCTTTCCGTAAGTCCGGCCCGGCCAAGCGAGGGGTCAATAAACATGGCATACACGAGTACGCGGTCATTCATAGTGACGTTTTCACCTAGTACCAAATTCCGATAAACAATTTCATAATCATTATAAGATGTATGGGTAAAAGCCGGCCCGCCGCGGATATCGCCAAGCCCGTAAATATTCGGCACGTTGGTTTCCAACTTCTCATTAACTTTAATATAGCCGCGTTTGTCGTGGTCAATCCCGGCCTTGCCGAGATTTAGTTCTTCTGTATTTGGCTTGCGCCCGGTAGCAACCAGCAGATGTGAACCGCTAATTATTTTACTCTTTCCTTCACTATCCAGTGTCAAGACAACGTCTCCCCCTTTTTTCCCAACTTTTTTCGTGTCACTATTGAGCAAAATTTTGACTCCCTCACTCTCTAAAACCTTTCTCAACTCCTGTTCAATATCAGGATCTTCGGTTTTGGCCAGCATACCTCCGCGCTGCACAACGGTCACTTTACTCCCAAATCTTCTGAACATCTGCGCAAACTCCAAACCCACATAGCCCCCACCCATCACCAGCAAATGCCTGGGCAGTTCTTTTAGGTCCAAAATCTCCGTGGAAGTCAAATAGGGAACCTCGGCCAGTCCCGGGGTGTCCGGGATGAGCGGGCTTTGCCCGGTGTTAAGAAAAATTCTCTTCCCTTCAATAACTTCGTCTCCGGCCTGGATTAGATAAGTCCCCACAAATTTTCCAGTTGTCCGATAAAGGGTAATGTTCTCATGGGAAAGCTTGCGCTCAACGCTGCCTCGAAAACTTTGCACGATCTGGTCTTTGCGCGCGACAATCTTGGGGAGATCAACCTTATCCAGTCTGGTCATAAGCCCGTGAGCAGAACTGTCTGCCGCAACATATGCGCGCCTCGCCGTTGCCACCATGGCCTTGGTCGGCGTGCATCCATAATTCACGCAGGAGCCGCCCAAAAACCCGTGCTCCAGCACCGCTAGTTTCCAGCCCTGCTCTGCCAATGCTTTGGCCAAGGGTACCCCGGCTTGTCCGGTACCGATTATTATCGCATCGAATTTTTTCATGTCATTTTGATTAATAATTATGCGAAGCTAAGCACGTATCCTTCGTACGGTCTCAGGACGAGCTTGCCGGTATCGACTTCTTTGCCATACTCCGCATCCATAAAAGTATTGCAGATCACTTGTGCTGTTTCTGACCGAAGGGAAAGATTTTGCTCCGTGGCTGAAAAGTTCGCCACTACCAAAAGTTTTTCCGCCGGGCATTGGCGAACATACGCAAATACCTCGCCAGCAACATCAATCGAATGATAGCTCCCCTCCAACAAAGCAGGTGACTTTTTACGATAATGAATTAAGCGACGGAATAAATTTAACATAGAACGGGGGTCCTTCATCTCTGTTTCAATATTGCGGACCTTGTAATTGGAGGCAGTCGGGAGCCAAGGCTTGCTCCGGGAAAATCCGGCATTTTTGCTTCCGTCCCATTGCATGGGAGTTCGTTCCCCGTCGCGTCCCAGCCCGAATCCCGGCACTCTCTTGCCCCAAGGGTCAAGCATCTTTTCCTCGGGAATATCAACGTTTTCCATCCCCAGCTCGTCGCCATAATAAACAAACGGCATACCGCGTAGGGTCAGCATGATCATCGCCGCCAGTCGCGCCCTATCCTGGCCGAGACGCGTTGCCACCCTGGGACGATCGTGATTGCCCAAAACGTAATTGGGCCACTTTTCCGGCGGCAGAGAAGAGTCAAACTTGTCAATAAAATTTCTGAACTCTCCGGCCATCAAGGGTATCGTCATGAGGTTGAAATTTATCGGGGCATGGAGGTTATTGTCGCAGGCCCGGTACATCTTCGCTAGCTCCGGCAAATCAATATAAGCTTCGGAAATTATGAATTTGTCCGGGTGCAGGCCCAAAACCTCGCAAAAAGATTTCAGGTTGTCTAGGGTTTCGGACCGCCCCTGGCTGTACTTGTGCAACACGGAAGAATAAGGTTCCATTTTACCGGGATCGTAATCCGGATTCGGAGGATCATCACGGAACTGTCCGTCCTTGACTAGATGATAAACCGCATCAGTGCGGAAGCCGTCCACCTTCCGGTGTAACCAAAAGTGAAGCACCTTCTGCATTTCCTCCTTCACTTCCGGATTGCGCCAGTTCAGATCAGGCTGTTCCGGCAGAAAACTGTGGTGGTAGTACTGTCCGGTTTTATCGTCCAATGTCCAAGCCGGTCCTCCAAACACCGAGAGCCAGTTATTGGGCGGCGAGCCGTCGGGTTTTGGATCGCGCCATATATACCAATCACGTTTTGAGCCTGTCCGCGAAGCGCGGGATTCCAAAAACCAGGGATGTTGGTTTGAAGTGTGATTGGGAACAAAGTCCATTATCATCCTGATGCCCCTTTTATGGGCTTCGGACACCAGTTTGTCAAAGCTGGCCAGATCACCAAAAATCGGATCTATGTCGTAGTAATCAGAGATGTCATAACCAAAATCTGCCATCGGCGACCTATAGATGGGAGAAAGCCAGACAGTATTAACTCCGAGGGAGTTTTCCGAACCGTCATTCAGATAATCAAGCTTTTGAATAATCCCTTCGAGGTCGCCCATTCCGTCGTTGTTGGAGTCATTAAAGCTCAAAGGATAAATATGGTAAACTACCGCTTTTCTTGACCAATTCTTGTCAATCATGCTTTTTAACCCCGTTAGAAATCATAAAGGATAGTAAAATACTGCTGTTCCCTTTCTTTCTTTTCTTATCAATCTTCGTTTGATGAGTGTATAACGCAAATGTGCAGAATGTTCAAGGTTCAAGACGCGATTAAGTTGAGAAGGTCTGATCCCCGGCATCTTTTTAATAAGAGCAAGCATCTTTGCCAACACCTTTTCTCTTGGTATATCGTTTTTCATGGTGTGGTTCTAGCATTTCTAACGGGGTTAACTGCTTTGGGCATGCTGATGTTCTCCTTTTTTATTAAACATGCGCTTGTTCCAAACCACGGCAATTAGCACTGCCAGGGCCCCAGGCCCCCAAATCTGCCAGGCACCCAAGGTGCTTAAGAATACATACCGTCCGATATATAGAAGTGCGGCGCCAATCGCTAGCAGTACCATCGGATAGGGATTTTTATGAGATTTGTACTCCAGAACGTAACCAATGGCGCCTGCCGCAATTAAACCAAAGGCCAGCCACCGCCAGA
>JACQJK010000119.1 GCA_016205055.1 Candidatus Doudnabacteria bacterium | reverse complement strand
GCGGATCGCCTAAAAATTGTTTTTAAAATAGGTTCTTAGAATTTTCCTTTGTATGGAGCTGCCTTAACGCGGAAAAAACGGCGTTAATATTGTTAATTTTATTTGAGCTGCCAAACATTTTGGCAACAATGTCGGAGATCCCCGCCGCCGCCGCCACGGCGCGGACTGCTCCTCCGGCGATCACTCCGGTGCCCGGCCGAGCCGGTTTGAGCATGACCTTGCACGCCTTGAATTTCGCCAGCACTTGATGCGGGATCGTCCCGTTGGTAATCGGAATTTTCAGCATGTGCTTTTTCGCACCGGCGACGGCTTTGTTCACCGCCTCCGATACGTCCGCGCCCTTTTTCACAGCCATTCCCACCGAACCTTTTTTATCTCCGATCACAACTAAGGCGCGAAAGCGCATTCTCTTCCCCCCGGCGACTACCCTGGTCACTCGGGTGACCTCAACCACTGTCTGCTCAAAATCTTTTCGATCAGCATCGTGTCTTCGCATAACTTAGACCATTAAAATTCCAATCCCCCCGCCCGCGCTCCTTCGGCCAGCGCCTTGAGGCGACCGTGAAACTTGTATGCACCGCGGTCAAAAGCCACTTTTTTTACATTCTGCTTCTTGGCGAGGATTGCGAGTTCTTCTCCGACTTTTTTTGCCAGCGTTAATTTTTTTTCACGGCGTTTCGTTTTGCCCGATCCTAAAGAGGAAGCTGAAAATATGGTTCGACCTGACTGATCGTCGATCACTTGAGCATAAATATGTTGGTTGGAGCGGAACACTGAAAGCCGAGGACGGAGGGGAATACCGGAAATTTTCGCCCGGGCGCGCTTATGCCGTTTTATTCTTTTTTCGCGTTTTACTTTAGCGTCCATATCCTTAAAAATGTCAATCTCCAAAATTCAATTCTTAAACAAATTCCAAACCCTGTTTATGCCCCCACCGCTTTGACTACTTTTCCGGCCTTACGGCGAATGACCTCGTCGGAATATTTAACCCCTTTACCTTTGTAGGGCTCCGGCTTGCGCTGCTGGCGAATGAGGGCGGAAAATTGTCCAACCAACTGCTTGTCTATGCCCGAAACCGTAATCAGATTTTTCTCGACTTTCACTTCGAGCCCGGCTGGAATCGCCAACTCGACCGGGTGGGAATGTCCCAGCTGCAAAGTTACTTTCTCCTTGTTGGCGCTGACGCGATATCCGACTCCCACGACCTCAAGTTTCTTGCTATATCCTTCCGTAACCCCCTTGACCATATTGGCGATCAAAGAATGCGTGGTGCCCCATAAGGCCCGCTGACGACGGTCGGTTCGATCTTTTACCGCCGTGGTGATCTTTGCATCGCCGACACTAACCTGGACCAAGGCAGAAACATTCAGACTCTGCTTACCCAAAACGCCGGCAACAACAAGCTTTGACCCTTCAACTTTTGCCTCTACCCCGGCCGGAAGCATAATTGGTTTTCTCGCGAGTTTTGACATATTACCAAATTTGACAAATAACTTCGCCGCCGAGGTGTTCTTTTCTGGCTTCCTTATCGGTGTATAACCCTTTTGAAGTCGAAATAATCGTCAAGCCAAAACCCGAGCGAATGTGCGGCAGTTGATCGGCTTTCTTATAAATTCTTTGTCCCGGACGAGACACCCTTTCTAAATTCCCAATGACTGACTTGCCGTTCGTGTAGCGCAATTTTAATCCCAAGAGTTGTTGTTTCGTCCGGCTTGACGGAGTAAACAATTCCTCCAGCAACCCTTGTTTTACCAAAATTTCCCCCAGACGCTTTTTGAAATGAGAGTAAGGCAAAATCACTTCGGTCTTGCCAACCGCGATTGCGTTCCTTATCTGGGTTAACATATCTGAAATGGGATCGGTCATAAAAGTAATTCGAAATTTTTGTAGCTTACCAACTCGCTTTAGTCAAACCGGGAATTTCGCCGCGCATGGCCAGCTCTCGAAAACAAATCCGGCAAAGTTCAAAATCCCGCATATACCCGCGTTTCCTTCCGCAGCGCCAGCAACGTCTGATGAGTCGGGTAGAAAATTTAGGGGGCCGTTTCGCTTTCTCAACCAAGGCTTTTCGCGCCATATCATTAATTAATATTACTGCTTTTCTTTACCCGACCTTAACGGCAGGCCGGCAAGTCTCAAAAACTCCACTGCCATCTGTTTGGACTTGGCTTGAACGTTAATCGTGACCTGCAGTCCGAATAAATGCAAAACGCTGTCTGGGGAAATTTCCGGAAATGCGATTTGGTCGCGCAACCCGATAGAATAGTTGCCTTGGAGATCGAAGCCGGACTCGGACAACCCCCGAAAATCTCTGACTCGGGCCAGCGTAACGTTAAACAGCTTATCCAGAAACTCATACATCCGCCGGCCGCGTAAGGTTACGGCCAGCCCCACGATCTGACCTTGTCTTACTTTAAAAGAGGAAATCGACTTGCGCGCAAGAGTTTTCACCGGGCGCTGTCCAGTAATTGCGGCCAAATCGGCGGCAAAACTGTCAACCAGTCGGGGATCCTTTAAATCAGACCTAAGGCCGACATTAAGCACGACTTTGGTAATTTTGGGAAGCATAAAACGGTTTTTCAGACCAAAATTTTTCTGAAATATCGGCGCCACTTCCTTCTGAACTTTGTCGGTAAAACGAATCATGTCTTTCCACTAAAAATTTGCTTTACATTTCTTACAAGCTCTCAATTTTTTTCCATCGGTGTTGAACACAAACCCAACCCGCGTGAGTTTGCCGCAACTGGGACAAACCACCATGACCTTTGCGGCCGGTAGAGGCATCGGCAACTGTACGCGCTGGCCCTTTTGTCCGGCCTTTTTTGGGCGCTGGAAACGCGTAAGCAAATTTAGGCCTTCCACGGTCACCCGCCGGGATTTGCGATCGACGAAAACGATTTTTCCGATCCTGCCCCGATCTTTACCGGCAAGTATCTGAACATTGTCGTTTTTTCTTACTCGAAGATTCTGCATATTCACTAAAGCACTTCTGAAGCTAAAGAAATAATTTTACCAAAACCCAAGTCGCGCAACTCACGCGGCACCGGTCCAAAAACCCTGGTCCCGCGCGGCTCTTTCGTGTCTTTGTTCAGCAATACGCAGGCGTTGTCATCAAAGCGAATATACGACCCATCGGCGCGACCGCGCTCTTTCCGAGTTCGAATGATGACCGCATAAACCTTATCTCCTTTTTTAACTTCACTGTGCGGAGTAGCGACTTTCACCGAAGCGGCCACGATATCGCCGATGCTCATTTTACGGCGACGATTTTTTCCGGCAACCGGAAACACAGCGATTTCCTTCGCTCCAGTATTGTCCGCCACTTCTAACCTTGTTCTTAACTGAATCATCTCAAAGGTAAATTAATTCAATTTTTCCGCTATCCGGAACCGCTTCCGCCGGCTTAGCGGCCGCCCCGGAACAATCAAAACTCGATCACCCGGCTTTGCCTCTTCTCGTTCGTCATGAACCAGATATTTTTTTTGCTGTGAGTAACGCTTGTGATACTTGCGGTGCTGTTTAACCACAGTTAACTTAACTACGGCGGTTTTGGAGCCGCTGCGGCCGACAACTTCAGCGATAAACGATTGGGTTTCCCTCGGGACTTGATTATCAGTCATGGAAATTTATTTGGCCGGATTTATATCCTTTTCCCTAGCCACCGTGTGAATCCGGGCGATCTCTTTGCGCATCATTTTCACTTTTTGGTTGTTTTTTACTTCTTTGGCGCTGACTGAAAAGCGTTCATGGCGAAGCCGCTCTTGCTTTTCCGACAAAATTTTCTCCAACTGTTCGGGAGTTTTTCCCCTTAAATCTTTTGCGGTGTAAAAATCGCCCATAAACTCATTTTACCATTGACTTGGAAACAAAACCTGTTAGCAAAGGAAGTTTGTGAGATGCCAACCGCATTGCTTCTCTGGCTTGGTCTTCCGCAACGCCATCCATTTCGAAAATCACCCGCCCGCGTTTCACCACGCATACAAAATGATCGACGTTTCCTTTACCGCCGCCCATGACCGCCCCGTGGGTCGTCACGGGTTTATCCGGAAACACCCGGATCCAAATCTTGCCGCCGCGCTGAACGTATCTGGTCATCGCGCGCCGCGCGGCTTCAATCTGACGCGCGGTCAGCCAACCCGAACTTTGCGCTTTCAGCCCGTAGGAACCGAAGGCCAGGCGTAAAGCCCCTTTGGACTGCCCGAAAAACCTTCCTTTCTGGTGCTTGCGATGTTTTACCTTTTTTGGTATGAACATAACCTAGGACCTATCTTAAAAATTGTTTTTAAGTTGAGTTCTTAAAATTCTTTATCGTGCGCGCGCTCTTGAAACTTTTCTCCCTTATTAATCCAGACTTTCACCCCAATCGTCCCGTAAGTGGTATAGGCGGTTGCGTCCCCGTAATCAATGTCCGAACGCAAGGTGTGCAGCGGCAAACTGCCACGATACAGCCACTCGTCGCGCGCGATTTCCGACCCGCCCAGACGTCCTTTGATTTTAATCTTTACGCCTTTTGCGCCCGCATCAGTGATTTGGTCAAGGGCCTGCTTCATCAACTTGCGGTGAGAAACTCGCTTTTCGATCTGATCGGCTATGCTTTCGGCCCAAACTTGAGCCGAAAGATTAACATGCTTGACTTCCTCAATATTTATCTTGGGATTTCCTTTTAATCCAAGTTCCTTTTTTAATTTTTTCTTTAACTCCTCAATACCCCCACCGGCCCGGCCAATCAACACTCCCGGTTTCGTAGTTTTGATGATAATCAGCAGCTCGTCGTTAAAACGCTCAATCTCAACCCGGTCAACGCCCGATTTGCGATGATGTCGGAAAATAAATTCCCTAATCAATACATCTTCCTTGAGAACTTTTGCAAAATTTCCTCGAGAAATCCAGCGCGATCGCCATTGATCGGTGATGCCTAAGCGGAGGACTTTGGGATTAATTTTCTGGCCCATATTTTCGAGTGGATCGAGTAGATAGTTAGTAGTGCGTAGTAAATGGCTGACTTTGTTGGCGACCAGCAGTTTTATGAAACCCCTACTGCTGACTGCCGACTGCAAACTAGATTAGGCATTGGTCTTGCGGTTAAAAAGCCGACGTTTCAAATTCAAAGGACCTTTCCAAAAACCCTTCCTGGTTTCGCCTGCCGGTCGTTTCTTTTTCAGCTGCTCGTCCAGCTTTTCGGAGTTTCTCGGAATTGCTTTTTCATCCTGCGGCGTTTCGAGCTTGGATTTAGGGATCTGGAGAGTATCGGGGGGTTTTGCTTTAACTGACTTTTCCGCTTGCCGAAGTTTGGCTTTCGGGTCGGTCGCAAGAGTCAGTTCAACTATGCTGGTTCGTTTTTTAATCGGAAACGCGCGCCCTTGCGCCCGCGGCATAAAGCGCCGAAAAACCTGACCGGTATTCACGAAAATGTCTTTCACGAACAAAGAATCAACATTCATGCCGAAATTGTGCGCGGCGTTAGCGACCGCGGAATTCAAAAGTTTCAAGATCGGACGAGCGGCTTTTTTGGACACAAAACGAAGCGTGGTCTGCGCCGAAGCCACCGATTTTTTCTTGATCAAATCGGTAACTAATCTTACCTTGCGAGGAGAAATGTGTAAATCCCCCAATCTCGCGGTGACTTGTTTTTGGTTATTAACTGCTGTCGCCATGATCTTTCAAAACTTTCTTCCTCCCTACTTCTTCGCTTTCTCTTCTTCCGCTTTGACCGCGGTGACCTTGGCTTTTTCCGCTTCCGCCGCGGCTATTTCCTGTTCTTTGGCCATGCGCCCGCCGTGCCTGGTGAACTTTCGCGTCGGAGCAAACTCTCCTAACTTATGTCCGATCGACTCTTCGGTGGGTTTGACAAGAATAAAATTTCGGCCATTGTGGACTTCAAAAGACAGCCCAACCATTTCGGGAACGATCGTGGAATCGCGCGACCAAGTGCGAATGGACTTTGCCTGCTTTTCTGATTTAGCCGCGACGATCTTTTTCATCAATTTCTCCTGAACAAACGGTCCTTTTTTGAGAGATCGAGACATGCGTTTAAATTAAAAATTCAAAAAAATCTGCTCATTCAACTCTTGCGGTGATTGACGGTGACTTCTCGGCCACGAGCTCGCAGCCGAATGGGCGAAGGCGTTCATTTCACTTTCGGTTCTGGGCGCCCTTTGAGTTTTATGGAACGGGTCGAATCCATAAAACCTAGCCCTTCGGGCGGCGTTTAAGAATATACTGGTCGGAATACTTGTGCTTTTTACGGGTTTTAACTCCAAGCGCGTGCTTTCCCCAAGGAGTCTTCGGATATTTCATCCCAATCGGATTATGCCCTTCCCCGCCGCCGTGCGGGTGATCAACCGGATTCATGGCTTTCCCCCGAACCGACGGACGCCAGCCGGCAAGGCGTCGGCGGCCAGCTTTGCCAATCCGGACGTTCATCCAAGCGGGGTTGGACACATTCCCGATCGTCGCCCAGCAACTGCTGGAAACCTTTCGGATTTCTCCAGAAGGCAATTTCAGAATCGACGTCGGGCCCTCGACCGCTTGCACGGTCACGCAGGTCCCGGCGCCCCGGGCTAATTTTCCGCCGCCGCCAGGATACAGCTCCACATCGTGAACGGGGGTGCCCGCGGGAATTGCCGAAAGCGGGAGGCGATTGCCGGTTTTGATCGGAGCTGTTTTCGAAGTTAAAACTTTATCGCCGACTTTCAATCCGTCGGGGGCAAGAATCAAACGCTTCTCCCCGTCGCTATAAGCCAGCAAGGACACAAACGCCGAACGGCCGGGATCATATTCGACGGTCTGTACTCTGGCGGGAACGTCGAACTTTTCCCGGCGGTCATCCACCAACCGAATGAGTTTTTTAAATCCCCCGCCGCGGTGCCTGACCGTGATTTTTCCCTGATTGTTGCGACCTGCCGACTTGGCGTGGGACAAAAGAAGCCCGCGAGGTGTGACAACACGCTTGTTTAAAGCGCGCGCATAATCCACAACCGAAGTCGAGCGCCTGCCTGGTGTAGTTGGTTTATATATCCTCAAAGACATAAAACTTAAATACTTTGGCCGAACCCTTCAATTTTCTGTCCGGTTCGCAAAGTGACGATGGCCTTTTTCCGGCTCCGGGTTCTGCCCGTGGAGCGTCCATAACGTCGCGCTTTTCCGGAAAGGTTGACAATGTTGACCTTTTCGACTTTAACGTCATAAACTTTCTCGACGGCTTTTTTTACTTCCGGTTTATTGGCGGAGTTAGCCACCACGAAAACGTACTTTCTTGCACCGGTCAGCATGGTAGATTTTTCAGAATAGCCGGGCTTGAGCAAGATCCGAAACGCGCTCCCGGTTGCTTCTTTGGGGGGCTGGCTGGGTTTTTTCTCTGTGGCGCCCTCTTTCACCAAATCCAAAACGTTCTCTTGGGGTTCCTTTGCTTTTTTCGGACTTGACGAACCTGGGGACTTGAATTTTAATCTGTCAAAAATTCCCATGGCAATCACTTCACAAAACGACGCTCTAAATCGGCTAATGAGTCTTTAAAAATTAATACCGCTTCCGCTCCCAGCAAACTGTCCACGGAAAGCTGCGGCAAGGTTAAGACTTGCGCCAAAGGAACGCTGCGAGCGCTGCGATAAAGGTTGCGGTCTGCTTTCGCCGTCACAATCATGAGCGATTTGCCCGCAAGACCGAATTTTTCCCGAAATACTTTGAGTTGCGCGACAAAATTTTTGGTGGAAATCTCTGGAAGCTCAAACCGCTCGATCACAAAAAGCCGGGAATTTGCTAAACGCTCGGTCAAAACTCCAAGCAGGCCTCTTTTGAACTGCGTACGATTCACTTTTTGCGAAAAATCCCGAGTGGGCCGGGGTCCGAAAGTCACCCCGCCGCCTTTCCAGATGGGGCTTCTAATGGAACCGGCCCGGGCGCGCCCTGTGCCTTTTTGCCGCCAGGGCTTTTTCCCGCCGCCGCGCACCTCTCCGCGAGTCTTAGAGTGCGCAACGGTATTCCTGTTATTTGCTCTTTCGGCAACCACGAGTTGGTGAATCAGTCCGGGACTGGTTTTGACTTGAAAAACGGCAGGAGAAAGCTCGACCTCACCGGCTGGTTCCGCATTTTTATTGTAAACCGCGACTTTATTCATAGAATTCTGTCTAGCTAGGCGGATCTGGCTTTAATTTGATCAACAGCAGACGCTTCGGGTTTGTCAGTTTGGTCTTCAGGCGATTCTTTGGCTTTCTGGGGAGATTTTTTTTCCGCATCCGCACCTCCGCGCTGCCAGATCTTTGCCGGCTCTTTTTCCACCTTGCCCGTTGTTTGCAATTTTACCAAACTCTTGCTTGCTCCCGGCACCGCACCGTAGATTACCAGCAAATTCTTCTCCGGTGCCACGTCAATGATGGATAAGTTCTTCACCGTGACTTGATGTCCGCCCATTCGGCCGGCCATCCTGGTTCCGCGGAGAACGTGCTGGGGAAACCGACCGCCGATCGCTCCCACGGCCCGCGGGTGATCGTGCCCGTGAGAGGCGGGTGCGCCGTGAAATCCGTGCCGCTTGACCGCACCGGCAAAACCCCGGCCCTTCATCACGCCGGACACTTGCACTTGCTCACCGGGAACAAAATCCGCGGCGGAAATCAGCTGACCAACTTTATATACCTGCGGGTCAGAAACTCGAAATTCTCGTAAGTACATAAAGCTCTCCCCCCGCTGATGACCTTTTTGAGCCCGGTTCGGTTTTTTCTTTTTCCCGTAACCGATCTGGACTGCCGCGTAGCCGTCTTTTTCCGCAGATTTAACCTGAACCACCTTGCATGGTCCGGCTTCAATTAAAGTGACGGGAATTTTTCTGCCGTCCTCGCTAAAGACCTGGGACATATTCAGTT